>CAZTTL010000038.1:0-12526 GCA_964616635.1 uncultured Rhodoplanes sp.
CGAGGAGAGCCTGATGCTCACCGGCGACGAGAACATCGTCGATGTCAATTTCTCGGTGTTCTGGGTGATCAAGCCTGATCAGGGCGCGGCGGAGTACCTCTTCAACATCCAGAATCCGGAAGGGACCGTGAAGGCGGTGGCCGAAAGCGCGATGCGCGAAGTGATCGGGCGGTCCGAGATTCAGTCGGTCCTCACCGGCGGCCGGCAGAAGATCGAGACGGCCGTGCATGAACTGATGCAGAAGATTCTCAACAACTACGGCGCGGGCATCCAGATCACCCAGGTGCAGTTGCAGAAGGTCGATCCGCCGGCCCAGGTGATCGATGCATTCCGTGACGTGCAGGCGGCGCGCGCGGACCTCGAACGGGCGCAGAACGAGGCGCAGACTTACGCTAACCGCGTCGTGCCCGAGGCGCGCGGTCGCGCGGCGCAAATCACCCAGGCGGCGGAAGCCTATCGCGAACAGACGGTCGCCGAAGCCAAGGGCCAGGCCGGCCGGTTCGACAAGATCTACGACGCCTACCGCGAAGCGCCGGACATCACCCGCGAGCGGCTTTATCTCGAAACCATGGAACGCGTGCTTGGCGGCACCGACAAGATCATCGTCGATGCGGCGGGCAGCGCCAACGGCGGCAGCGGCGTCGTTCCCTATATCTCGCTCGACGAACTCATGAAGCGGGCGGGCAAGGCTACGTCTTCATCATCGTCGTCGTCTCGCACGCAATCGGGAGCAAACCGATGAGGCTCGGAATTGCAGGCGGCATCCTCGCAGTCGTCGTCGTTCTCCTGGCGATTGTCGCTTACACCGCATTGTTCACGGTGTACCAGACGCAGCAGGCCTTGGTCGTGCGGTTTGGCGAGCCGGTGCGGATCGTCACCGCGCCAGGGCTCCATTTCAAGGTCCCGTTCATCGACAATGTGATCTATGTCGACAAGCGGATTCTCGATCTGGAAAACCCGGCACAGGAGGTGATCGCCTCCGATCAGAAGCGGCTCGTGGTCGATGCCTTTGCGCGCTACAAGGTGGTCAATCCGCTGCGTTTCTATCAGACGGTCAATTCGATCGATGGCGCCAATTCCCGGCTTGCTACTTTGCTGAATGGCGCGCTGCGGCGCGTGCTGGGCGAGGCCACCCTGACCGAGGTTGTGCGCGACCAGCGCGAGGAACTGATGTCGCGGGTGCGCCAGCAACTCGATCACGAGGCGCAGGCCTTCGGCATTTCGGTGGTCGACGTGCGCATCCGCCGCGCCGATCTGCCGGAGCAGAACAGCCAGGCCATCTATCAGCGCATGCAGACCGAGCGCCAGCGCGAGGCGGCAGAGTTTCGCGCCCAGGGCAGTCAGCGAAGCCAGGAAATCCGCGCCCGGGCCGACCGCGACGTGACGGTGCTGGTTGCCGAGGCGACCTCGAAGGCCGAACAGACCCGTGGCGAAGGCGACGCCCTGCGCAACCGGATTTTTGCCAAGGCCTTTTCCAAGGATCCGGACTTTTTCTCGTTCTACCGCACCATGCAGGCCTATGAGGCCGGGCTGAAGCCCAGCGATACCCGGATGCTGCTGCGGCCTGATTCCGAGTTCTTCCGTTATTTCGCCAATCGCGGGACGAAGGACCAGGCGCAGGCGCCGTCCGCGACAAAGACATCGCCGGCGGCGACGCCATCGAAATCGTCCGCTCAGCCGCAGTCCTCGGCACAACCGCCACCGTCAGCACCGGGGCGCTCTTTGTCGGCCACACCGCAGCCGGCGCAGTGAGACACGACCTTAGCTTTCGGGGGCGATTCGACTTGCCGACGCCCCCGAATGTCCGCGTAATGGATGGCGCGAATCGACGCCGAGGGAAGGCCGGTTCCAAGGACGGCTTTGCTCCGCTCATCGAAACGGAATTCACGCCAGGGTTCAGACTCCAGCCGCCGGACGAATCCCGATGTCCCAGCTCTTTGTCGCGCTTGGCTTGGTCTTTGTCGTGGAAGGGCTGTTTTTTGCGGCATTCCCGGGGCCGGCGCGACGCTCGGCGGTGGCGATCCTGGAAACGCCGGAGCAGGCCCTGCGGGTGATCGGCGTGATCAGCGCCGCCATCGGCGTCTTCGTCATCTGGATGACGCGGCTGTTGACCTGACCCCCGCAGGCATTTGATCGACCAGTGAGGGCACAACCCAAGTGGCAAGCGATTTAACGTAATCGCTCTGCCGCTTATCTTTTCGTTGTCGCATCGTGTTTTCGCGAAACCGGTTCCCACTTTCGCGCACGATGCTTACAGCGCCGGGTCCGGTTCCGGCACGACGATCCGGCGATAGAGGTGCCAGGTGGCGTGGCCCAGGACCGGCAGCACGACCAACAGGCCGAGGAATGCCGGCAGGCACGCGACCACCATCAGGACGACGACGACCACGGCCCAGCCGATCATCGGACCGGGGCTCGCGACCACCGCGCGGACGCTGGTGATCATTGCGGTGACGCAATCGACGTCACGGTCCAGCAGGAGCGGGAAGGATACGACCGTAAGGGAGTAAAGGACGAGGGATAGCACCGCGCCGGTCACGTGACCGATGATCAGGAAAATCCATCCTTCCGGCGTCGTGGTCACCAAGGTGAGGAATTCCTGCAACGATGTGAATGACTTCAGGCCAAGCATGAGGGCGATCAGAAGGCGGACCTGATACATCCAGACGACGAAAATGAAGACCGTCACGAACGCCATCCAACCGAGTTCGCGTCGTCCCTGGGCCCAAATGGTGGAGAGTACAACGCCCCAGGACAGCGGCTCGCCGTTCTCACGGCGCCGGCTGACTTCATAAAGGCCGACGGCGATGAACGGCCCGATCAGGGCAAAGCCGGCCGCCAATGGATAGGCGAGATAGCTGACGCCGAGGGCGAAGGCGCAAAGCACGATGATATTGCCGCCGACGGCATAGACGGCGCCCAAGACCAGGCCGTAGAGCGGCGCGCTTTGAAAGTCCCGCAAACCTTTCGCCAACGAATCCACGATCTCGGGCACGGTCACCGCGCGCACGACCGGGTCGCGTTTGATCAAAGTCTCAGGAAGGGGTGGCGACGTCTCGATGTCGTCGTCGTCGGTCATGGCTGCCCCCGGTCGGCTTGCGTCAATCCCGAATGCAAAGATTCGCGCCAAGCTACACTTTTGGCAAGCCTTTCCACCAGCTTTCGGCAGGAATCGTTGGGCCTCCGATCGGTCGCAATTTGCCCCCGACTCTTGAACAAATGCTAACGCTTTCAACGACAAATGCCGCAACGGGGCGTTTCGGACCGCGACCGCAGGGGAGCTGTTAACGGTTTTCAGCGAGATTAGCCGTGCTGGCGGCGGCCATTTTGGCATGGAACCAGAGCCAAGTCTCGGCGTTATTGCGGGTAGCGTGGGCCGGTGACGGCTGCCAGAGCGGGGGGAATACAACTTGACTCGTCCTGATCAGATCAAGCGCGGGCTTGAGGGTGTGCGTGTGCGTTCGCTGACGCCGATGCATGGTTCGGTGAGCGTGTGGGCGGCGCTCGGCCTCGGTGCCATCGTCAGCCTGTTCGCGGTGAGCACGTCCGAGGCGTCGTATTACTACAATTACGGCAGCTACTACGGGTATGGTTATCGTGCGCAACCGAGGGTCATTCGGCGCTCGCGCGGGGTCACTCGGAAGCGGGTGCGAAGGCACCGCGAAGATGTTGCAAAGAAAGCGAAGGAGCCGGCCAAGCCGATCAAGGGGCCGCTGACGATCGTTGTGTCGATCGGTGATCAGCGCGTGCGCGTGTTCGATACGGTCGATCAGATCGCCGAATCGCGGGTCTCCACCGGCATGCGGGGCTATGGCACGCTGACCGGTGTGTTCAGCGTGCTCGAGAAGGATCGCTACCACCACTCGAATCTTTATGGCAATGCGCCGATGCCTTATATGCAGCGCCTGACCTGGTCGGGAACGGCAATGCATACGGGCTATGTTCCGGGATATCCCGCCTCGCATGGTTGCATCCGGCTGCCGAACTCGTTCGCGGTGCGCCTGTGGGGCATGACCAAGCTCGGCGCCCGCATCATCGTCGCCCGCCACGCCGTCCAGCCTGGCGAAATTTCGCATGCGATGCTCGACAGCCTGAAGCATACGCCGGTCGAGGCGGTTCCGATCGTCGAAGGAACGACCGGCAAGGTCGCGACGAATGAGAGCCCGGTGACCGACGGCCTTGGCACGCCAATGCCGGGTCTGGATCCTGCCACGCTCCGTCCGGCGATTCCGGTCGCGACCGAATCACGCATCGCGCCGGTCGACCCAGGGGCACCTCCGGCGCAGTTGGTGAAGTCGGAGACGGTGAAACCGCTTGAGACGCCGCCGATCGTGGCGATGGGCACCGATACGCCGGATGCGGCCGCGCAGCCTGCCGCCACCGTTCCGGCAATAGTACCGCTGCCGACGCCGGCTCCCGAATATGCCAAGGCCAAGCCGGGGCCAATTCGGATCTTCATCAGCAAGAAAGAGGGCAAGCTGTTTGTTCGCAAGGGCTTCCTGCCGCTCTTCGACGTGCCGATCAAGATTTCGAATCCGGAGCTTCCGCTGGGCACGCATGTCTACACGGCGACCGAGTTTCAGCCCGACGGGATGACGTTGCGGTGGATGGCGGTTTCTCTGCCGCCCGAGCTGCGCTCCGGATCGCATTCGAGGCGCCACCGGCGGGGTGCGAAAAGGGAGCAGCCGGAACAGGCTCCGGCCGTCGCAACCGCCAGCGCGAGCGAAGCGTTGAGCCGGGTGGAGGCGCTGCCGAAGGAGGTGCTTGATCGCGTGGGGCCATGGATCGAGCCCGGTGCTTCGGTCACCATCTCCGATAAGGGCCTCGGCCCGCAGACCGGAAAAGGCACAGGCTTTATCGTGCTGTCGCGCTGACGCAGGCGATCTCGCTTCAGGATAAAGAATGGCCGGGCCCTGCGCCCGGCCATTCTCGTTGTGATGCGGATTTCATTGCGATGCGGAAATTTACTTGGCAGCCTAACGATTCCTGGCTAGAGCGTTTTCGAGCAAGCTGGCCCTCGGATTTGATTCGGAGCCGTTGTTGCTTCGCCGTCGACAACGCGACCGCGCGATAAGCAAAAGAGCGCAATCCGATCCCGCCCAAAACGGAATTCGGTCTAAGCACCAGGGCTTCAGCGCGTTTCGTGTGGGCGTCAAAGGATTGCGTGCGGGAGCCGCCAGTCGGCTGACGGGGGCATGGGAATGCCAGACGTTGTAAGCGTCCTGTATTGCACGGCGGTGCTGTTTGTGCTCGCCGGCCTGGGTCTCGCCGCGCGTCGTATCCCGCAAATGACGTTGCTGGTTTATGGCGGGTGTTTTGCGGTCTCGCTCGTGCTCGTCGGATTATCCCTCGCGGTGCTACTCCGCCACGGCGCCGTTGCCAGCGTCCTGGTCCTTCCGATGGGGCTGCCAGGCGTCGGTGCCAACTTCCGGCTTGATGCACTCTCGGCGTTTTTTCTGCTGGTCATCAGCATCGGGGGCGCGGCGGCGAGCCTTTACGGCGTCGGCTACGGCCATGCCGAGCACGCGCCGTTGCGGGTGCTGCCATTCTATGCGGTGTTTCTCGCCGCCATGACGCTTGTCGTTCTCGCCGCCGACGCATTCACCTTCCTTCTTGCCTGGGAATTCATGTCGCTGGTCTCCTGGGCGCTGGTCGTCGCCCATCACGAAGAGCCCGCGAACATCCGCGCCGGCTACATCTATCTGGTGATGGCGAGTTTCGGCACGCTGTGCCTTCTCCTTGCCCTCGGCCTGCTGGCGGGCGCGAGCGGCGACTATGCCTTCGCAGCCATGCGTGCAGCCCGGCCCAGCCCGACGCTCGCCGCCATTGTCGCGCTGCTCGTTCTGGTCGGCGCCGGCTCCAAGGCCGGCATCGTGCCGCTGCATGTGTGGCTGCCGCTCGCGCATCCCGCTGCGCCGAGTCATGTGTCGGCGCTGCTGAGCGGCGTGATGACCAAAGTCGGGATCTACGCCTTCATCCGCATCGTGTTCGACATCGCCGGTGATCACAGCCCGTGGTCCGGCCTGATCGTGCTGGCGATCGGCGGCATCACGGCGGTGATGGGCGTGCTCTATGCCCTGATGCAACATGATCTCAAGCGGCTGCTCGCCTATCACACGGTGGAGAATATCGGCATCATCTTCATCGGGGTCGGGCTTGCGCTCGCCTTTCGCGCCAACGACCAGACCCTTGCGGCGGCGCTCGCGCTCACTGCGGCGCTGTTTCACGTGCTCAACCACGCGCTGTTCAAGAGCCTGCTGTTTTTCGGCGCTGGTGCGGTGCAGGCGGCGACCGGAGAGCGTGACATGGAAAAGCTCGGCGGGCTTATTCATGTTATGCCGCAGACGGCGATCGTGTTTTTGATCGGCTGTGCGGCGATTTCCGCGCTGCCGCCGCTCAACGGCTTCGTCTCCGAATGGCTCACCTTTCAGGCGATTCTGGTGAGCCCGCAACTGCCGCAATGGAGCCTGAAATTCGCGGTGCCCGCGGTCGGCGCGCTGCTTGCGCTTGCGGCGGCACTCGCAGCGGCCTGTTTCGTCAAGGCCTACGGCGTCGTGTTTCTCGGTCGGCCGCGCACACCGGTTGCGGCGACGGCGCACGAGGTCGATCGCTTTTCGCTGACGGCCATGTTTGCCCTTGCCGTGCTCTGCGTGTTCGCCGGCATTCTGCCCGGCTTCGTGATCGACCTGCTGTCATCGGTGACCGCCATGCTCACCGGCGCCACGCTGCCGAAGCAGGCAGGACTGCCCTGGCTTTCGATCGTCCCGCTGGCGGAAAGCCGCAGCTCCTATAACGGCCTCATCATTTTCGCTTTCCTCTTGAGCGCGGGAACGCTGGCGGCGCTCGTGATCCATCGCTTTGCCACCCGGGCGACGCGGCGCAGCGCCATCTGGGACTGCGGCTTTCCGCTCGACAGTCCGGCAACGCAATATACGAGCTCGAGCTTCGCGATGCCGATCCGGCGGGTGTTCGGCGCCTCGGTGTTCCAGGTGATCGAGCATGTGGACATGCCGCAGCCGGGCGAAATGCGCGCCGGGCACTTTCAGGTCCGCGTGCGTGATCCCGCCTGGCGCTTTGCCTATGGCCCGCTGGCGCGCGCCGTCACGCGCGCCGCGCAGCGGCTGAACCAGCTGCAGTTCCTCACCGTGCGCAGCTATCTCACGCTGGTCTTTTCCGCGCTGATCGCGCTGTTGCTGGTGGTGGCGGCATGGCGCTGACGATCGGCTTCATTCTGCAGCTCGTTCAGATCACCGTCATCGTGGTGATCGCCCCGTTCGTGCTCGGCGTTACCCGCACCATGCGCGCGCGCCTGCTGCGCCGGCGCGGCCCGCCACTCCTTCAGGCGTATCGCGACCTGTGGAAGCTGATGCACAAGGAAGCGGTGATCGCGCACAATGCCTCATGGATCTATCGCGGCGCGCCTTATTTCGTTTTTGCCGCCACCTGGGTCGCTGCCGGTTTGGTGCCGACTTATGCCACCGGACTGATGTTTTCCTGGACCGCCGATCTGATTGCGATTGTCGCGCTGTTGGGAACGGCCCGGTTTGCGCTTGCACTCGCGGGCATGGACATCGGTACTGCCTTCGGTGGGATCGGCTCGTCGCGCGAAATGCTGATCGCCTCGCTCGCCGAGCCGGCGATGATGCTGATCGCCTTCACCGTGGCGCTGATCGCAGGCACGACGCAGCTCTCCGCGATCGCCACGATATTTCTAACCGCCGAGACCGGGGTGCGTGTCTCGCTGGGGCTTGCATTGCTTGCCTTGATCGTCGTCGGGGTCGCCGAGAATGCGCGTATCCCGGTTGACAATCCGGCCACCCATCTCGAACTGACGATGGTGCACGAAGCGATGATCCTCGAATATTCTGGCCGCCATCTCGCGATGATCGAGGCGGCGGCCGCCGTCAAGCTTGTGCTGTATTTCTCGCTGATCGCTTGTTTGTTCTTCCCCTTTGGCCTTGCCATTGGCGACAAGACGGCAGCGGCCGTCCTGTTCGGGCTGGTAACCTGGATCGCGAAGATGCTCATTCTTGCGGTGCTGCTGCCGATCGCCGAGACCAGCGTCGCGAAAATGCGCGTGTTTCGCTACCCCGCTTTTCTCGGCGGCGCCTTTGCTGCGGCGGCGCTCGCCGTGTTCTTGCGCTTCGTATCGCGAGGATTCTGATGCCGCCCTTGTGGTTCGATATCGCGCATCTCCTCGCCGGCGGCGTCCTCGTCCTCAGCCTGGTTCTGCTCTACCAGGATCGCGTCACCGCGGTGATCAATGTCTTTGCCCTGCAGGCGGTAACGCTCGCGCTCTCGGTCGGCTGGCAGGCCTTCATCCAAGGCCAACCGGCGTTGCTGGTGACGGCGCTGATCGCAATCACCGTCAAAGGCTTTATCATTCCGATGGCGTTGCACCGCATCGTCCGCCGTCTCGACGTGCATCGCGAGGTCGAGCAGGTGATCGGTGGCGGCGCCACCATTCTCGCCGGCCTCGCACTGGTCGCACTGGCGATCCTCGTGATGCAGCCGGTGACTGGCACTGGCGATGTGTTCGCGCGCGAGGATATTTCGTTCGCGCTTGGCGTGGTGCTGCTCGGCCTGTTGATGATGATCACCCGCTATAATGCGGTGACCCAGGTGATCGGCTTCATGTCGCTGGAGAACGGGCTGATCCTCGCCGCCACCGGCGCCCGCGGCATGCCGCTGGTGGTTGAGATCTCGGTCGCGTTCTCGGTCCTCATCGCCTTCATCGTGTTCGGCGTGTTCGTGTTCCGCATCCGTGAGCGCTTCGACACGGTCGACGTCACCGTGCTCGAGCGCTTCCGCGGCGAGCGCAAGGAGCACGTGTGATGGCGACGGTGCCTGACGCGCTTCCCGTCGCCATCGTGCTGATCGTACCGGCGGTGGCGATTCCGATCCTGGCCTTCGTGTCGAACTACCGCCTGAGCGCGGCGCTCAACATGCTCGCCTGCGGCTTGACGCTGGCCGCTGCGCTATCGCTGCCGTTCATGCCGCGCTTCCGCAGCGATCTGCTCATCATCGACGACTTCAATATCTTTTTTCTGGTGCTGACCACCTTCGTCGGCTTCACCACCAGCGTTTACAGCGCGAGCTATATCAGCCACGAGCTCGAAACCGGCCGGCTGACACCGGTGCTGCTGCGCTTCTATCACGCGATGTATCAGGCGATGCTGGGCGCGATGAATCTGGCGCTGGTCTCCAACAATGTCGGCCTGATGTGGGTCGGCGTCGAGGTGGCGACACTCGCGACGGTGATGATGGTCGGCACCTATCGCACCCCGGAAGCGATCGAGGCGGCGTGGAAATACTTCATTCTCGGCAGCGTCGGCATCGGGCTTGCCTTTTTTGGCACCGTTCTCATCTATCTCGTTGCTGCGCATGTGCTGGGCGGCGGCCTGCCGGCGATGGCCTGGGACTTGATCGTGCAGCATGCGGCGCAGTTCGACCCGGCGCTGCTGTCGCTTGCCTTCGTCTTCCTGCTGGTTGGTTACGGCACCAAGGTCGGGCTCGCGCCGTTCCATGCCTGGCTGCCCGATGCGCATTCGGAAGGACCGACCCCGATCTCCGCGGTGCTGTCGGGGCTGTTGCTGAACGTCGGGCTCTATGCCCTGCTGCGCTTCAAGATGGTGCTGGCCGGCAACCCGGCCGCCATCAATGTCGGCGCCATCATGGTGGTGGTGGGGCTGATCAGCCTCGTCTTCGCCGCCTTCATGCTGTTCCGCCGGCGCGACATCAAGCGGCTGTTCGCCTATTCCTCGATCGAGCATATGGGGATTGCGACGGTGGCGTTCGGGCTCGGCGGGCCGCTCGCAAACTTCGCCGGGCTGCTGCATATGAGTATGCACTCGCTCACCAAGTCGGCGATCTTTTTCGCCGTCGGTCATATCGCTCAGGCTAAGCACACGCAGCGCATCGCTGACATCAACGGCCTGTCGGTCACCCATCCGGCGCTTGCTTTCGGCTTCGTGCTCGGGGTCATCGCGATAGCCGGGCTGCCGCCGTTTGGCGTGTTCATGAGCGAATTCCTGCTGGTGTCCTCGGCAATCGCGCGCCAGCCGGTGCTGACCTTTGTCCTGGTCGTGGGTCTCCTCGTCGCCTTTGCTGCGCTGCTGCTGCGCGTGCATGGGCTCGTCTTCGGCAAGCCGACGGGACCGACCGACCCGGTGAAGGCGTCCTACATCCCGCTGTTCGTGCACCTCATCCTGGTTTTCATTGCGGGGCTGTGGCTGCCGGAAGCGGTGGTCGGCTGGTTCCACGGCGTCGCAAAGCTCCTCGGATGATCAGGCCATGACCCACGACCGCATCGCGCGCCTGCTGGCCGAGGCTCACACGATCGCCGCGCTCAAGCCGTGGCCGCGCTACGAAGTCGACCATGGCGCCTTCAGCGAGATCGGCGGCGCGGTCGGGGAGGGCGAGCGCGAGCTGTTCGGCCTGTGGGCCGAGCCTGGCATGGTGCACATGGCGATCCGGGCGATCGGAGAGCGCCCGTGCGTCGTCTCCACCGCGGTCGTGGATGACAGCTTCCCCTCGATCGGGCGCTGGTGTGCGCCGGCCATCCGGCTGGAGCGCACCATCCGCGATCTCTACGGTTATCAGCCGAAGCAGGCGGACGACCTGCGCCCGTGGCTCGATCACGGCGCCTGGGAGATCGCCGCGCCGCTCGGTGCCCGCACGGCCTGCTCTTTGCGGGATCCTGCCGATTACGATTTTCTTCCCGTTCACGGGGAGGGGCTGCACCAGATTCCAGTCGGCCCGGTCCATGCCGGCATCATCGAGCCCGGCCACTTCCGCTTCACCTGCAACGGCGAGATCGTCGCGCGATTGGAGGAGCGGCTCGGCTATGTGCACAAAGGGATTGATGCGCTGACCACCGACGTGCCGCTCGAACAGGCGGCGCGCGTCGTCGCCCGGCTGTCGGGCGATTCGACGGTGGCCGCGAGCTTCGCCTTTGCCCGCGCGGTCGAGGCGGCGCTCGCCATCAAGGTGCCGCCGCGCGGCGCGGTGGTGCGCGGCGTGATGGCAGAGCTGGAGCGCCTCGCCAATCATCTCGGCGATATCGGTGCGATCTGCAATGACGCGGCGTTTGCGCTCATCCATGCCCATTGCGGCATCCTGCGCGAGCGCGTGCTCGCGGCTGCCGACGCGGTATTCGGCCATCGCCTGATGATGGACATCGTCGTGCCCGGCGGCGCCGCCGAAAACATCACCGCCGACGGAGCGCGCGAAATCGTGGCGATGCTCGACGCCATCGCGCCGACGCTTGATGATATCGTCCGCGTCTATGACGAAACGCCGTCGTTGCAGGACCGCACCTGCAATACCGGCTATCTCGCGCCGGAGCTCGCCAAGCGCTTTGCCGCCGGCGGCCATGTCGGCCGCGCTTCGGGGCGTGACTTCGATTCACGCCGCGATCTTGCCTATCCGCCCTATGGCGACAAGACGTTCGATGTGCCGCTCTTGACCGCCGGCGATGTCGATGCGCGGGTGCGCGTGCGCATCGGCGAGGTGTTTGCCAGCATGGCACTGCTGCGCGCGTTCCTGAGCCCGCTGCCCGAGGGGCCAATTCTGGCGCCTGTCCCGCAACCGAAGGAGGGAGGTGAAGGCATCGCGATCACCGAAGCCTTTCGCGGCGATATGCTGGTCTGGTTGCGCATCAGGCCCGACCTTCGGGTTGCCCGCTGCCACGTCCGTGATGCGTCCTGGTTCCAGTGGCCACTGCTGGAGGCGGTGATCAAGAACAACATCGTCGCCGACTTCCCACTGTGCAACAAGTCGTTCAACTGCTCCTATTCCGGACACGATCTGTGAGCTGACTGATGCGCACCCTGCTGCTGCGATCGCTGTTTGCATCTCCGGTCACGATCGACGGTCCGGCGCCGGCCGATGCCGCGCTCGACGAAGTCGGCCGCGCGCTCGAAGCGCGGGTGCGGCGGCTTTACGGGCGTTCGCTCACGATCCGCGAGGTCGACGCCGGTTCATGCAACGGCTGCGAGCTCGAAATTCACGCGCTCGGCAATTCCGTCTACGATGCCGAGCGGTTCGGCTTGCGCTTTGTCGCCTCGCCGCGCCATGCCGATGTGCTGCTGGTGACCGGGCCGGTCACCCGCAACATGCGCGTCGCGCTCGAACGCAGCTATGCGGCGACGCCCGATCCGAAATGGGTGGTGGCGGTCGGCGACTGCGGCTGCGGCGGCGGCGTGTTCGAGGACAGCTATGCTGTCGTCGGCGCGGTCGAGAAGGTTATTCCCGTCGACCTTTCGATCCGCGGCTGTCCGCCGCGCCCGATCGACCTGCTCAAGGGGCTGGTGGCGCTCGTCGACAAGGCCGTGGCGCGTTAGAGCATTTTCCGGCGAAGCATGCCCTCGGACTTGATCCGTGGGTGGACACCGGTTCGCCGTAGAAAATGCGATCGGAGGCAAAGAGCGCGATCGATTTGGGCGTCATGCGATCGCGATCTAAAGCAGCGCGGCGTAAGCGCTTTCTGGACCCGGTTCTCCTCAGGTGCAGCGCCCCCGGATCA
>CAZTTL010000038.1:12626-17783 GCA_964616635.1 uncultured Rhodoplanes sp.
CCCGGATCACGTCCGGGGGCCGGCTTTTTTTGCAGGATCAGCCACCTGTGGCGCGCAGCAGGCTGATAAGCACGGCCGCAAACGTCGCCGAGGTGATGACCCCACTGATACTGGCGCCGAGCGCATGCGGGAGAATGATCGCGTTGTTGTTCGCCGCCGAGACGACCTTCTGCGCGACCTTGGCGGTGGTCGGCACGCAGGACACCGCGGCGATGCCGATCACCGGGTTATATTTTCCACCCGACACGAAGTACAAAATGTAGCCGCCGATGAGCCCGCCGATCGCGGAAAAGATCAGTGCGATGATGCCGATCACCAGCAGGATCAGCACTGTGGGATTGAGAATGGTGTTGGCTTCGCACAGCACGCCAAGCACCAGCCCGAGGAAGAAGGTCGCGCCGTAGAGGATCTGGTTGGAAAACAGGTCATAGAAGTAATTGAGCCCGCTCTCGCGCACGATGACGCCAAGGAACAATGCCAGGAACAACGGCGCCGCGACCGGGAACAGCAGCGACAGCAGCACACATGCGACGACGGCGAACACCATTTTTTCGCCCGCAGAGATCGGTCGCGTCGTGTCCGGGGGCATCGCGATGCCGCGCAGCTTCTTCGGCACCAGCAGTTTGATCAGATAGGGATAGCCGCCATAGGTGAGACCGAGATAGAGGTAGCCGACCACGGTGATAGGAACGAAAATCTCCGGCGCCAGGATCAGCGAGGCGAACAGCACCATCGGGCCGTCAGCGCCGCCGATCGTGGCGGTTGCAGCAGCTTCGTTGACCGGCAGGCCCATCGCCACGCCAAGCGGGAAAGCGACCAGCGTGCCGATCTCGCCGCAGATAGCGAGAAACATGCTGCGGAACGGACGCTGCATGACATAGCCGACGTCGAGCAAGGTGCCGATGCCGAGAAACACCAGGCAGGCGATCAGACCGTTGGAGAAGGCGAAGGTGTAGATCGGCTGCAGCCAGTTGATCTGTAACTGGGTGACGACGTCGTCGGTCGTGGAGGCGAGCGGATCGAGGAACAGCGTTCCCATCTTGCCCGCCCGCAGGAACAGCACCGCCGCGTTCACCGTCGCCATGCCGAGACCCATGGGGATCATCAGCAGTGCTTCCAGGACGCCGCGCTGGCCGAGATAGATCAGCAGCAGGCCGAGCATCATCAGAAAGATGCGGCCGGTAAAGATAAACGGCTCGGATGCCGCGAGCGTCGCGATGCCTTGGAAGAGGTCAAGAATATGGATGCCGGGCATGCCAAAGCTTCTTTTCTGGATCGGGGTTGCGCGCGAAGCGGGGACGGCTCAGCGGTGGGGCATATGCGAGGTATGGTGCCGCGAGCGGATCTCATGTGCCCAGGTGGGCTGCGGCAATGCTTCGGTGAACGAGACGAGGCGATGACCCCCGAGCGCGGCATGAACGGCCGCCGCGATGACCGCGGCGATCGCCGCGGGATCGTCGGCCGCGGTCTTCGCCGATACCGTCAGCGGCGGGGCAACGATCGGCGCCCGTTTTTGCGTCCGCGCCAGCACGATCACGATCAAGCGAATGATGACGGCGCATATGCACGCAATGACCGCCATCAGGAGATAGCTAAATACGGCCTGGCCTATCGTGGTGCCGACTGTCTGCGTCATCTTCGAAGCCCTCGTTGTGCCGTCGCGTATTGTCAGCGCTGCCCAGACCGGACGCTGCCACCGTGCACCGACGGCGTGCACGGCTGGCGATCACCTCTCGAAGCTCGCGGAACGGCATGCGCAAACGGGAAGGAATTGGCACGACTGTGCAGCTTCGAACACAGAGCCAGGACGTCAAGCGGCGATCGTCACCAGTGCCTGATCGGCATCGACGGCATCCCCGGGTTTGACATGGATAGCCGTGATCCGGCCCGCCTTGTGAGCGCCGATCACTGTTTTCATTTTCATTGCCTCGAGCACGAGGAGGGGATCGTCGACATCGACAGCGTCCCCGATCTTGACATTGATCTCGAGGACAACGCCGGCGAGCGGGGCCAGCCGGTTGTCTGGTCCGCCTGAAACCGCCGGTGCAGAAGCTGTCGGTGCCGGCGTCGGCGCCGAAGCGGCTGCAGGCATGCGGGCGCCCTCCGGTTGGGCAACCAACGGACCCGGCATCGGCGTCGTGGTGACCGCACCCGATGCCTGGGTGACGTCTTCAACGACGACGTCATAAACCCGGCCATCAACGGTGATCCGCAGGTGTCTCATCATGGTGAAATCGTCCCCCTAATTGGCGGCGGTGATCGGTTGGGTTGCGGTGATCATAGCAATGAAGGTCCGGGCAATGCAGGGAATTGCGCTTCCCGCGCGGGCCCGGACGGCACGATGCCGATGTGAAGGATGCGCGAATTGCCAAAGGATACGGCGATTGCCGCCGCAATCGCCGCGATGATGGCGCTGCGTTGCCCTTCGCGCGTCGGGTTGATCGACGCGACGCGCGAACTGCCGAAAGAGGCGGCGACGGCCGCGGCAATTGCCACGACAAGGGCACGCTCCTCCACGCTTGGTCCTGGACCGGCGAGGGGCGGCGCCAGCAATCCTCGGGCAAGCATGGCCTTGACCGTCAGCCGCGCCGTGACCGCAGCGACAACCGCAGCAATGAGCGCGACGCCGAGCGGGTGCCTGAAAAAGCTGGCGAAGCTATCGTCGGTCACAGACGGCTTTCTCTCGTTGGCATTTCACGGGTCAGAGCGGGATCAGCCCGTGCTTCTTCGGCGGACGCAACTCGCGTTTGGTCAAGAGCTTGCGCAATGACAGCGACACCATCGAACGCGTCATCTCCGGCTCGATGACATCGGTGATGTAGCCCTTCGATGCCGCGAGATAGGGTGAGGCGAATTCAGAGCGGTAATATTGCACGAATTCCTTGCGCTTGGCCTTCTTCTCTTCAGGATCGGCGATGGCCTTCAACTCCTTGCTGAAGAGGATGTTGACCGCGCCTTCCGCACCCATCACCGCGATCTCGGCGGTGGGCCAGGCAAAGACCATGTCGGCGCCCATTTCCTGGCTGCACATTGCAAGATATGAGCCGCCATAGGCCTTGCGGGTGACGATCGTAACCTTCGGCACGGTGGCGCTGGAATAGGCGAACAGCATCTTGGCGCCATGCCGGATGATGCCGCCGCGCTCCTGATCGATGCCGGGCAGGAAGCCCGGAACGTCGACGAAGGTCACGAGGGGAATGTTGAAGGCGTTGCAGAAGCGGATGAAGCGCGCGCCCTTGTCGGAGGAGTCGATATCGAGGCAGCCGGCCTTTTCCAGCGAATTATTGGCGAGCACGCCGACCACGAGGCCTTCGACGCGGCCGAAGCCGATGATCAGGTTCTTGGCGAAGTTCTTGTGAATCTCAAGCAACTCGCCGCCGTCGAGAATGCGCTGCACGATCGCATGCATGTCCATCGGATCGGAGGGATCGGAGCGGACTAAGGCGTCCATCTCGTCATCGGCACCATAGTCGATCTCGGCATACGGTTTGTGCGGCGGATCTTCGGTATTGTTGCTCGGCATATAGGATAGGAGCCGGCGGGTCAGCTCGATGGCATGGTGGTCGTCCTCCGCCAGCAGATGCACATTGCCGCTGACGGCGGCATGCATGTCGGCGCCGCCGACCTCGTCCATGCTCACCTCGCGGCCGGTGACCGATTTGATCACTTGCGGTCCGGTGATGAACATCTGCGCGTTCTGCCGCGTCATGATGATGAAATCCATCAGCGCGGGCGAATAAGAGGCGCCGCCGGCGCACGGGCCGGCGATCACCGCGATCTGCGGCACCACGCCCGAAAGCGCGACATTGCGGTAGAACACCTCGCCATAGCCGGACAGCGAATCGACGCCTTCCTGAATGCGGGCGCCGCCGGAATCCTTGAACCCAACGAAGGGCACGCCGTTCTTCAGGGCAAAGTCTTGTGCCCAGACAATCTTGCGCGCGTGCATTTTCCCCAGCGTGCCGCCCATGACCATGAAGTCCTGGCTGAAGGCAGCGACGTTACGGCCATTCACATAACCGGTGCCGACGATCACACCGTCTGCCGGGATTTCGACGCTGGCCATATCGAAGGCGGTTACGCCGTGACGGATATGCGTGCCGTATTCCTGGAACGTATCCTCCTGGAACAACGTCACGATGCGTTCGCGCGCCGTCATCAGCCCTTTCTTGTGCCGACCCGTAGTTTTCTCGGACCCGCCGGAGGCAGCAATCTTTTCGCGACGGTCCGCAAGGCCCGTCCGAAACTTCTCATCGAGCGGCATGCTCGCTCCCCTTTGTCTCATGCCAACGTTGCGAATGAACGTCGGCGCCCCGTGCCGTGTCCCCGCGTGGATCGGCGGGTTGCCTGATCCGACTCCGGCCAAAAAGCGGCGGAATTGACCATAAGCGCAATCGCCTGTCGAATCCTTTTGGCGGTCGCGACGATCTGGTCAAGGTATCGTAGTGGCGGACGAATCAAATGGTGTTGAATGTCGCGGCCGGCGCATGCGTATGCAAAGCGGTTTAGTCATCTCTGCTCCGCCAGCTTGCCTGGGCGCTTCATCGCCTCATGCTTGTTGCCGGGAAGGCGCGGGCGCGTGAACCAGGCCGCGCGGTCAAGCCACTATTTTGAGCAGGTCGATCTTGGGCAAATCGATCAGCACGGTCTTCAGTGCGTGTTGGCCGGGTCGGTGATGGGCGGGTTGGCGGGCGAATCTGCCAGCCCAGCGGTTTTTTTTCCCAAGCGTTCAGGCCGGGCAGCCGCGATTGAGCGAGAAGGGCGAGGAAGAATGGCGGGTGGGGATGGTCTTGATTCGGCTGAGTTGGAACTGCTGCTGCCCTTCCACGCAACAGGCACTCTGAACAATCGCGATGCAAGTTGCATCGAACGCGGCTTGGCCGCGGTCCCGGCTCTCGCAGAGCGTTATCGGCAGATCCAGAGTGAACGCGTCGAGATTGTTCGGCTCGGGGACAGTCTGGGAAATCCCTCCAACCGCCCGCTCGCTCGCTTGCTGGCAGCGGTCACCGGTTCCTGCGCGTCGAAGCGCCGCATGGCAAAGGGTGAGGCGGCAGCGGCTGCGCCTTTGGCCAGTCGTCGCGAATAACCGGCAGCCTTCCACCTACGAGCGCTGACGCACAGGCTGCAGCTCCGCCTTCGCCTCATGGTCACAACTAG
>CAZTTL010000039.1:0-17691 GCA_964616635.1 uncultured Rhodoplanes sp.
CCCCTCCCCCATTGCATGGGGGAGGATGAGGCAGGCATTTCAGTCAGGGCGAGAGCGAATTCCGATCTGACAAAATCGGAACTCGCTCTATTGGCTATGCGATGCGCTCGCGGAAAATGCCGGCCGCCAGCGGCGCAGCCAGAGCGAGTTGACGACGACCGAGACCGAGGACAGCGCCATCGCCGCCCCGGCGAGCGTCGGCGTGAGAAATCCTAACGCCGCGAGCGGAATCCCGACGACGTTATAGAAGAAAGCCCAGAACAGATTTTGCCGGATTTTGCGCACGGTGCGGCGGGCAATGTCGATCGCGGCGGCGACGAGGCGCGGATCGGCCCGCATCAGCGTGACGCCGGCCGCCTCGACCGCGACATCGGCGCCGCTGCCGAGCGCAAAGCCGACATCGGCAGCGGCGAGCGCGGGCGCATCATTGATGCCGTCGCCGACCATCGCGACATGCCGGCCCTCGGCCTTGAGCGCGGTGACGGCCGCGGTCTTGTCGCCCGGCTTCACCGACGCCTGGAAATGCTCAATTCCGAGCGTCTCCGCGACCGCGCGGGCAACTGCCGCATTGTCGCCGGTCAACATCTCGGGACGCACGCCTTGGGCGGTGAGCAGCGCGATCGCCTCCGCCGCGTCCAGCCGCACCGGATCGGCGATGCCGAGCACACCCGCGGCACGCTTATCGATCGCGACCACGACGCCGGTGCGCGCCTCTGCTTCGATGCGCTTCAACGCCGGCATCACCGCGTCCAAGCCCACGCCGAGCTCGCCCATCAGTTCGCGATTGCCGATCGCGATTTTATGCCCTTCGACGGTGCCGGTGATGCCGCGACCGACCTTGGCCTGCACGTCCTCTGCCGGCGGCAAGTCGATGCCCTTCACCGCAGCGAGCACGGCTCTTGCCAGCGGATGCTCGCTGCCCGCCTGCACCGCGCCGGCAAGCCGCAGCAGCGTGCCGTGCTCGATTCCGCCGACGCAAGCCGTATCGACCAGTGCCGGATGGCCTTCGGTCAGCGTGCCGGTCTTGTCGAGCACGACCGTGTCGACCGCAGCGGCGCGCTCCAGCGCCTCGATGTCCTTGACCAAAATCCCGGCGCGGGCCGCCGCTCCGGTGCCGGTGACGAGCGCCGCGGGCGTCGCGAGGCCGAGCGCGCAGGGGCAGGCAATGACCAGCACCGAGACGGCCGCGATCAGCGCTTCCTCGAAGCCGTGCCCGGTCAGCAACCAGCCAATGAGCGCGGCAAGCGCGATCGCTATTACGGTGGGAACGAAGATCGCCGAAACGCGATCGACCAGACGCTGCACCGGCGCTTTGCCCGACTGCGCATTCTCGACCATGCGGATGATGCGGGCGAGCGTCGTGTCCTCGCCGACCGCGATCGCCTCGACGACCAGCCGCCCTGCCCCGTTAAGCGCGCCGGCGGTCACGCGATCGCCGTTGCGCTTGACGACGGGCAAACTCTCGCCGGTGACGAGCGACTCGTCGGCCTCGCTCTCGCCGGAAAGAATGGTGCCGTCGACCGGGAAGCGCTCGCCCGGCTTGATCGCCACCTGGTCGCCGCTGCGCACCTCCTCGATGCCGACCGACACTTCCTTGCCGTCACGCATGACCAGCGCGCGTTCCGGGCGCAACTGCATCAGCGCGCGGATCGCCGCCGTGGTGCCGCGCTTGGCACGCGCCTCCAGCCACTTGCCGAACATCACGAAGGTGATAACGGCCGCGGCGCCCTCGAAATAAAGATGCCCGGTTGCAGCGCTGCCCCGCGTCAGCACCATATAAGCGCTGAACCCATAGGCGGCCGTGGTTCCGAACGCAACCAGTACGTCCATGTTGCCGGAATAGGCGCGCAACGCCTTCCACGCGGCCCGATAGAAGCGGGCACCGACCACGAACTGCACCGGCGTCGCGATCGCGAACTCGATCCACGGATTGAGATGCAGATGCAGGCCGAACGGCGCCACAATCATCGGCACGATCAGCGGCACGGTCAGCACCGCTGAAATCATGAGCATCCGGAGCTGGCGGTGTTCCGCCTCGGTGCGCTCGCTTTCGTGCGCCTGCTCCGCCTTGCGGCGCTCTGCGAGCGAGGCCGCTCGCGGCTCGGCCTGGTATCCGATCCGCTCGACCGCCGCCACCAGCTGCGCCGGCGTCACCGCAGGCGATTGCACGGCAATGTCGGCGCGCTCCAAAGCGAGATTGACACTCGCCTCCGTCACCCCCGGCACCTGCCGCAAGGCATTTTCGACACGGGTGGCACAGGCGGCGCAGGTCATCCCGCCGATATCGAGAACCACGGGTGCCGGCGGCGCCGCTGCTGCGCGTTCCGGGAGCGTCATGTCCAAAGCCAGTGACATCAGCGTGCCGTCCTCTGTTCAGCCAAAGATGGCAATCCTTGCAGGTTTCGACAACACGCGGCCGGTCACGCCTCCGCTCGCGGGAAATTTGTTTTCTTTTCGCCCCATCTGCGCCTTGCTTGCGCGCCATCGAAAGCGGTGACGTCGAATACCCCCGGTCGACCCATGCGCTCTGAACTTCGTGACGAAACGGCAGCCCGCGATCCAGACGGGACCCAGGAGCGCGTGCCCCTACGGGCAACCGTCCGCAGCGGCCGCGTCTCCAATCTCGATGCCCTGCTCGCGCTCGAAAGCAAGGTCTTTGCCACCGACCGCATGTCGCGGCGCAGCGCGCGCCAATTCCTGCTGTCGCCGCGCGCGACCGTGCTCGTTGCCGAGGCGGAG
Source organism: uncultured Rhodoplanes sp. (assembly GCA_964616635.1). Taxonomy (GTDB): domain Bacteria; phylum Pseudomonadota; class Alphaproteobacteria; order Rhizobiales; family Xanthobacteraceae; genus Rhodoplanes. Next base: position 2,740 of record CAZTTL010000039.1, read on the forward strand.
GGCCGGCTGTGTGGGGCGGCCGTCGTGCTGGTCCGCCATGCCAGCGATACCGCACGGCTGTACTCGATCGCCGTCGACCCTGAGGTCAGCGGCAACGGGATCGGCCAGGCGCTGCTGACCGCGGCGGAGGAGACCGCCATTGCCCGCGACTGCCAATATCTCCGCCTCGAAGTGCACGAGAACAATGCCCGCGCGATCGACTGCTACCGCAAATCGGGCTATCGCGAATTCGGCCGCCACAAGAAGTATTACCAGGACAATGGCGACGCCCTGCGGTTCGAGAAGCGGCTGGCAGCACCGATCGCGAGCCTGGCCGCAGCCCCGCCCTATTTCCACCAAACGACCGAGTTCACGTGCGGACCGGCGTGCATCCTGATGGCGCTGGCCTGGGCCGATCCCACCTTCAGCCCGACGCCGGCGACCGAATTCCGTCTCTGGCGGGAGGCGACGACGATCTTCATGTCATCGGGGCCGGGAGGCTGCGGACCGTTCGGCATGGCGGTCGCGCTCAAGAAGCACGGTTTGACCCCTGAAATCTTCGTGACACATCCGGGACCGTATTTTCTCGACACGGTCCAGTCGCTGGAGACGCGGCGGGTCATGCGCGTCACCCAGGAGGACTTCGTCCAGGAGGCGCAGGCGCTCGGCATTGCAACGCATCTGGCGCATGCCGACGAATCAGTTCTTATGCCTGCTCTGCGCGCCGGCGCGTCGGCCATCGTGCTTGTCTCCGGTTACCACATGACGCCCAGCGGACAGCCGCATTGGGTATTCGTCTTCGGATGCGAAGGCCGATTCGTGCTGACGCATGATCCCGCCGCCGTCCGTGATCGGCAGGGGCAGGCGATCGCACCCGAGACCTATGCCGTGCCGTGGGCGGCCTTCATGCGGATGACACGCTGCGGACGCGACCGCCTCGGCGCCGCGATCCTCATTCGAAAAGGGTCACGGCCATGACCGGTTGGGTCATATTGGTCAACCAGCCCCGCGACTTCCCCAATGCCGACACCCCGCATAAGGTCATCACCACCAGCGATTACCTGGTGCGGCCGCGGCTGTTCGACATGGCACGGCCGAAGCTGATCAACCTGTCGCGCTCTTACGCCTACCAGTCGAAGGGTTATTACGCCTCGCTGCTTGCCGAGGCGCGCGGCCATCGGGTGATGCCGACCGTCGAGACCATGCTGGAGCTGCGCGAATCGAAGCTCTACGAGCATGCGCTGCCCGAACTCGAAGACGAGCTCAACCGCTGCGCCCGCCGCCACGAGTTCCGCGCCGAAAACGAATTGAAGTTGTTCTTCTGCTTCGGCATTGCTCAGGATTCGCGCTTCGAGCCGTTCGGGCGGCTGTTGTTCGACTGGTATCGCTGCCCTGCCCTCGAAGTCACCATCGATACCGACGCGCCGTGGCTGTCGATCGACCGCATCCGGCCGCGCAATGTGACGCGCCTGTCCAACGGCGAAGCCACCTTCTTCCGCGAGTCGCTGCACCAGCATACCCGGCGGGAATGGCGCAGCCCGAAGGCGCGCAGCATCTCCAAATATGACCTCGCCGTCCTCTATGACCCTAACGAGAAGCTGCCGCCCTCCTCGGCCGCCTCGATCAAGCATTTCGCCCGGCTCGCGGAGAAACAATCGGTCGATGTCGAGCCGATCACCAAGCGCCAGCTTGCCGAGCTTGCCGAATATGACGGCCTCTTCATCCGCGAGACCACCTCGATCGACAATCATACCTACCGCTTCGCCCGCCGCGCCGTGCAGGAAGGAATGCCGGTCATCGACGATCCGATCTCGATGATCCGCTGCACCAACAAGGTGTTCCTGATGGAGCTGCTGGGCCAGAACCAGGTGCCGACGCCGCCGACCATGATGATCGCCGACGTCGCCGACCTGCCGCGGGCGATCGACGAGCTCGGCCTGCCCTTGGTGGTCAAAATTCCCGACGGCTCGTTTTCGCGTGGGGTCCACAAGGTCTCGACGCCTGAGGAGCTGAAGCGCATCGCCGAGGATTTGTTGGAGGAGACCGACCTGCTGCTGACGCAGAAATTCATGCCGACCGATTTCGACTGGCGCGTCGGCGTGCTGTCGGGCGAGCCGCTGTTCGTGTGCCAGTACCGCATGGCACGCGGCCACTGGCAGATTCTCAAGCACCGGCCGGACGGCACCGCGCGCGAAGGCGGTTTCAAAACCTTCGGCCTCGACCAGGCGCCGCCGGACATGATCGACCTCGCGGTGCGCGCCGCCAAGCCGATCGGCGACGGCTTCTACGGCGTCGACCTCAAGGAAACGGCGAACGGCTATGTGGTGATGGAGGTCAACGACAACCCCAATCTCGAGCATGGCGTTGAGGATGCCGTGAACAAGGACGAGGTCTGGCTGCGCATCCTCAAATGGTTCATCGAGCGTCTTGAGCAGTAGGCGCAAGCGCTTGCGTTCGCGCGACCTTTTCGTGCCGCTTCGGCTTGCTTTGCGACCCTTCGCCTGCCGGATTCACGCCGGCTCAGGCGTGACGTTCGCTTGACTTCGACGACCCCGGGCCTTATCTCAGCGCATCCGCATGCTCGCTTATTTGGCGTGCGATCCGGGGGCGTAGCTCAGTTGGTTAGAGCGTCGGCCTGTCACGCCGAAGGTCGCGGGTTCGAGCCCCGTCGCTCCCGCCAGATTTCAAAGCCTTAGCCATCATCTACGACCTTACGACTGAACTTGTGATTCAAGTCACGAAGGGGTGTGATCCAGCTGTTTGAGCGCGATCTGTTCCGACACTTCGTACTGACACGTTCCTCGTGAGGGTTTCCGGCTCATCTGGCACTTGAGGAGTGAAAGATGAGAGAAAAAGCCGGACGCTCCGGGACGCGTCGACGCGGATATTGATGGTCTCGCCAGCGTAGTGACTCAATGAAACTGATCGACACGCACTTGCATCTCTGGGACGCGAAGCGATTCTGCTACCCCTGGTTCCAGGCGGGTGCTTTCCCCGGGCTGCCGGACACCTATGGTCTCGACCAGGCGATCGCCGATGCCGGCGACGCGACAGCGGCCTTCGTGGTTGTGCAGGCGGAGGTCGACCATCGGACCGATCCCGTTGAAGAGACCAAATGGATGCAGGATATCGCCGATAGCCACCCCGAGGGAGACCGGCTTGCCTGCTTTGTCGCTTACGCGGACCTCGCTCGTCCCGACATCGAGCGCATCCTCGAACGCCACGCGCAGTACCCAGTCTTTCGCGGCATTCGCCAGGAGATGTGGTGGCAGCGGCCATCGCCCCGCGCCGATATTCTCGAAGACGACCTCCTGGCAAGCCCGGACTGGCGGCGGGGCTTCGAAGCCCTGAGTCGGGTGAATGCGGCCTTCGACCTGACCTGCTGGCATTGGCAGCTTAGTCCGTTCGCCGCGTTCCTTGCTGGTCACCCGCGTGTCACCGTGGTCGTCGACCATCTCGGCTCGCCGATCGCCGGCGATACTGACGCATTCGTGACCTGGGCGAGAGGCGTGCGCGAGCTTGCGGCACTTCCCAACACATTCATGAAGATCTCGGGCCTGTCACAGGTGGACGCGCACTGGAGCGCGGACAGCATTCGGCCATTCGTGCTCGAGGTCCTGGAGGCGTTCGGGCCCGCGCGATGCATGCTGGGCAGCAACTTCCCGCCGGAGCGGCTATCGTCGACTTACGCCAAGGTACGGTCGGCCTTCGAAACCCTGTTCGCCGGATGCTCCGAGGACGAGCGCCAGAAACTGTTCTCCCAAACCGCCGAGGAGGCCTACCGCTTGTCCAGTTAAAGATAATGATAAGAGAACAAATTCAGGACACTGGTATATTTCGGTTTTTCTTATCAGACAGAGTGCTGCTTCGCGGTTTGATTGGCGGCAGCGGTTTGCCAAGGACTTCATCATGTTTACCGGCATCGTCACCGCCATCGGCGAGATTATCGCTGTCGCCCCCCGGGCCGACGACCTGCGCCGCCTGACCATTGCCTGCGATTACGATCCCGCCTCGATCGCGCTCGGCGCCTCGATCGCCTGCAGCGGCACCTGCATGACCGTGGTGGACTGCGGCCGCAGCGAAGGGCGTGCCTGGTTCGCGGTCGACGCCGCCGCCGAGACCCTGCGGGTCACTACCGTCGGGACCTGGGGGGTGGGCAGCCGCATCAATCTGGAGCGCTCGCTCAAGATCGGCGATGAGCTCGGCGGCCATATCGTCACCGGCCATGTCGACGGACTTGCCGAGGTCGTGGCCCGCGAGGATTTGACCGAGATGGCACGATTCACGTTTCGTGCCGCTGCGCCGCTCGCCCGCTTCATCGCCGCCAAAGGCTCGGTCGCCCTCGACGGCGTGTCGCTCACGGTGAACGAGGTTGCGGGGAACGATTTCACGGTGCTGATCATTCCCCACACGCTGCGCGTCACGACATTCGGCGCGCTTGCTCTAAATGATCGCGTCAACCTTGAAGTCGATCTCATGGCGCGCTACGCCGCTCGTCTGATCGAGACCCGGTGAAGCGATCCCGCCCGATCGGCTTGCTAGAGCATTTTCCGGCGAAGTGGACACCGGTTTGCCGCAGAAAATGCGATCACTCAAAGAGAAATAGAGCGAATTCCGATTCCACCTGAATGGAATTCGCTCTAATCATGGCGTTCCGCGGGGAAAGACATCATGGCCGGCCCACGCATAGCTTTCCGCAGAACGCTCGAGCCGCTGCCGGGCGCCCGCATTCTCGTCGTCGAAGGCCGCTATTATGCCGACATTGCCGATGCGCTGATCGAGGGTGCAAGCCGCGTGCTCCAGGCGGCCCAGGTCGAATGGGACATCGTCACCGTGCCGGGCGCGCTCGAAGTCGCGCAGGCGGTGGCGATGGCATTCGAAGCGCCGGCCCACGCCCGCCGCATGCCCTATGACGGGATTGTCGCGCTCGGCTGCGTCATTCGCGGCGAGACTAGCCATTACGACATCGTGGCGGGTGAATCGGCGCGGGCGCTGATGGGCCTTGCGGTGCGGCACCGGGTGCCGATCGGTAACGGCATCCTCACCGTCGACACCCACGCGCAGGCAAAAGTACGGGCCGATCCCGACGAGGGCGACAAAGGCGGTGTCGCCGCGACCGCGGCGCTGGCACTGATCCACGTCAAGCGGCATCTGCAGGCGCCGCGGGGCGAAGCATGACGCCTCCGGGCAACGAGCCGCGCAAGGCCAACCGTCGCGGCGCCGCGCGCCTCGCTGCGGTCCAGGCGCTCTATCAGATGGACCTCGCCGGCACGCCGCTGACCGAGATTCTGGCCGAGTTCGAGAGCCATTGGATCGGCCGCGAGGTGGAAGGCGACCAGTATCTGCCGGCCGAGGCCGGTTTCTTCCGCGATATCGTGACCGGCGTCGTCAGCGGACAGCGCAAGCTCGATCCGCTCATCGACCAGGCGCTCGCCGCCGGCTGGCCGCTCAAGCGCATTGAGACGATCTTGCGTTCGGTGCTGCGCGCCGGCGCCTACGAACTCGATAAACGGCTCGACATTCCCGCCCGGGTGGTGATCGCCGAATATGTCGATGTCGCCCACGCTTTCGTCGATCGCGACGAGACCGGCATGGTCAATGCCGTGCTCGACCACATCGCGCGCAAGCTCCGCGTCTCCGAGTTTGATTCGCCCGCAGAACCAGTTCCGACCTCGTTTGCCCCGTGATGGATCGACAACGATACCGAGCCAACGCACCTGCGGTGTGCCGCTGGCGCGCCGCGGCAGTTGTCGGCGGCGGTGGATTCGTCTCATAAATGCGCGCATTCGGTGGGCGTTCTAAGGCCCGGGATCAGCTAAGCAGCGAGGCAGGATGCAGGAGACGGTAGCCGCGGATTATGGGCGAAGCTGGTATGCGGCGACGGCCGTAGAGGCACCGATCCGGCCGCCGCTCGTCGCCGATCTCGACGTCGATGTCTGCGTGATCGGCGGCGGCCTCGCCGGTCTCACCGCCGCGCGCGAAATCGCCCGCCTCGGCTGGTCGGTCGTGGTACTCGAAGCCAAGCGCGTCGCCTGGAACGCCTCGGGGCGCAATTGCGGCTTCGTGGTGCCTGGCTTCGGCAGCGACATCACCCGCATCGTCGAGCGCATCGGCATCGATGATGCGCGCAATCTCTGGATCCTCTCGGAGGCCGGAGTCGAATATGTCCGCGCCACCATTCGCGAGACCGACATGCCCGGCGTGCAGATGCGCCGTGGCTGGCTCGATGTCTCCAAAGTCGACAATGGCGATGAGATGGTCGCGCGCATCAGCCTGCTCGGGCAGGATTTCGGCGCCACCGTCGAAGGCTGGCCGACCGAACGGGTGCGCGAGGTATTGCGCACCGATCAGTACTTCCATGCCGTGCATTTCCCACTGGCGTTTCACATCCACCCGCTCAACTACGCGCTCGGCCTTGCCCGCGCCGCCGAGCAGGCCGGCGCCCGTATCTTCGAGCAGACGCCGGCGCTGGAGATCGATCCGGCCGGCGTGCGCAAGCGCATTCTGACGCCATCGGCGTTGGTGCGGGCGAGCCAGGTGATCCTTGCCGGCAATACCCATATTGCCGGCCTGATGCCGCAACTCGCCGGCACGCTATTGCCGCTCACCAGCTATGTCGTCGTGACCGAGCCACTGGCCGCCCGGCTGTCCGACGCCATCGCCTATCAGGGTGCCGTCAGCGATACCCGCTACGCCAACTACCATTACCGCATTGTCGACGGCGACCGGCTGATGTGGGCGGGCGGCGGCGAGCCCTTCGCGCGCAGCACACGCCGGATGGGCGAGAAGCTCAAGGCCGCCATGATGGGCACCTATCCGCAGCTCGGCGATATCGGCATCGCCTCTTCCTGGTCCGGCGTGATGGGATTCGCCGTGCATCGCATGCCGCAGATCGGGGAAATATCCCCCGGGCTGTGGGTCGCGAGCGGCTTCGGCGGTCACGGCCTCAACACCAGCGCGATCGCCGGCAATCTGGTCGCCCGGGCGATCGCCGACAATGATGATCATTGGCGCGCCTTCCTTCCCTATGAGCTGGTCTGGTCGGGCGGAAGATTCGGCCGCGTCTTCGGCGAAGCGTATTCCTTCGTGCGCAACTGGCGGGAGGGCTTTGACGCCAGGCAGGCGCGGAAGCGCGAGCGCCAGCGCCGCGAGGCAGGGGAGATGGCACCGCCGCCTCGTTGGGACGAGGCGCGCGCGGTGTCGGAACAGGCGGTCGCGGACGCCCGCAGCGACGAAGCCTATGACATGCGCTCGATCGACACCTGGCCCTATGAGCGGCGGCCGGACACCGCGTCCGCACCAGACAAGGAGCTCGAAGGCGGGTATGGTCGGGCGCCTGCTGCGGAGGTCGACTGGCGGCGGGCGCAACGGACTTCGGAGCCCGATAGCGATCAGCATCAGTAACGTGGGCAGCGCAGAAACAGAACGGACCCTCCCGCTGTGGTTTTGCAAGGCCCTCCTCCGGGCCGCGCAGAGACGCGATCGACCTAACGAAATATCCATCTCTTGATTGATCCATGAACGTCTTTTCATCGGATCGGATCGACACGATATACGGTCCGGACAAACCGCCCCTCGGCAAAGAAGGGGCTCGCGGAGGATGTTGATGCTTCGTTTAAGCAAGCGTTCGCTGGTCGCCGTGCTCGCCATCGCGGCGGCATTGGCGCTGTCCGTTGCCGACCACGCCGACGCTCGGATCGGCGGCCGGTCGAGCTTCGGTAGTCGCGGCTCACGCACCTTCATGGCCCCGCCGGTCACGCGAACGGCACCGCGCACCATTGCGCCGATCGAGCGCTCGACAACAACGCAACCGGGCGGGCTGACACGGCCCGGCGCCGCGTCGACCGGCATGGGCGGTGCTTTTGGCCGGCCGGGCCTGTTCGGCGGCGGCCTGCTTGGCGGACTCGCGGCAGGCTTCCTCGGTGCCGGCCTGTTCGGCCTTCTGTTCGGCCACGGCTTGGCCGGTGGGCTCGGCGGTATGGCCTCGACGCTCGGCCTGCTGCTGCAGTTCGGCTTGATCGCGCTGGTCGGCATGTGGCTCTACCGCATGTGGCAGAGGCGCCGGCAGCCAGCTTTTACTGGCGGCGCGCAGGGCCGCGATATGAGCCTGAACCGCTCCGGCCTGAATGGCTCGGGCGTCGGCGCGACGGGGCCGCTCGGCAGCGGCGCGGCACCCCGCACGGCTCCCGCGGACGAGATCGGCATCCAGCCGCAAGACTATCAGGCCTTCGAACGGCTGCTCGGCGAGATCCAGACCGCCTACAGCAACGAAGACCTCAACGCACTGCGGACGCTCGCAATGCCGGAGATGGTCTCCTATCTGGCCGAGCAACTCGCGCAGAATGCGAGCCGCGGCGTGGTCAACAAGGTGTCGGACGTCAAGCTCGAGCAGGGCGACCTCGCCGAAGCCTGGCGCGAGGGCGATACCGAATACGCAACGGTCGCGATGCGCTTCTCGCTCGTCGACCGCACGCTCGACCGCGCCAGCGGCCGGCTGGTCGAGGGCAGCGACGCGCGTGACACGGCGACCGAAGTGTGGACGTTCCGCCGGGCCCGCGGCGGGCAATGGATGCTCTCGGCGATCCAGCAGGCCGGCTGACGCCGGACCTGACCTGCGTCAAGGCCGTTAGCGTATGGCCGTGATCTTTGATCGCAGCCGGCTGGCCTTGGGCCGGCCCGCGCGGTTTCGCGCCCGGGCCGGGCGACGCATTTTCGCTGCGCGGCGTGATTTTCTGCGGCGAAGCTCTGTCCCCCGATCGGCTCGGGGACATGGTTTTGCCGGAAAATGCTCAAAGGTTCGGGCATGATTTTCTGGCTGGTGATGGGAGTGATGACCGCCGCGGCGCTGTTCGCCGTGATCGGGCCGCTCCTGCGCCGCCCATCCCTGCCCGCCGGCGATAACGACCTTGCCGTCTATCGCGACCAGCTCGCCGAGATCGACCGCGATCTCAGCCAGGGCACGATCGCGGCGGCGGATGCTGAGGCCGCCCGCATCGAGGTCTCCCGCCGTCTGCTCGCCGCCGCCGACCGCGCGGAGCGCACGGCGCAGGCGAGCCCCGGCGGCGAACCGCCCTTGGGCAGCGGCTGGTGGCGACGGGCATCGGCGACGGCGCTGCTCGCGCTGCCAGTCGGTGCGGTCGCCGTCTACCTCGTGCTCGGCTCCCCCGGATTGCCTGGCCAGCCGCTGGCCGAACGGTTAGCCCGTGCCCGCGCCGCTGAGGCCGCCGCAAGGGCCGACACCAGCGATCTCGCCGGCATGGTCGCGCGGGTCGAGGCCTATCTCGCCAAGCACCCGGACGACGGCCGCGGTTGGGAAGTGCTCGCTCCGATCTATCTGCGCTTCGAGCGCTATGACGATGCGGTCAAAGCCCGCCGCAACGCCGCGCGCCTGCTCGGCGAGACCGGCGAGCGCGTCGCGGCCGTCGGCGAAGCGATGACGGCCGCGGCCGGCGGCATCGTGACGCCCGCCGCCAGGGCCGAGTTCGCGCGTGCGCTCACGATCGAGCCAGCGAACAATACCGCCGCCCTGTTCATGGGACTTGCCGCCAAGCAGGCCGGCCAGAGCGACGAGGCGCGGCGCATCTGGGAAGACATGATCGCGCACGCGCCGCCGGGGGCGGAGTGGATTCCGTTCGTTCGCCAGGCGATTGCCGAACTTGGCGCGACAGAGGGCAGCGTAGCGGGGGGCAACACGGCGGAAGGCAGCACTGCGCCTCCAGCCGCGGCAGCGCCCGCCGCTCCGGTCACTGCGCCCGCCGCATTGTCGGCCGAGCAGCGCAACCTCGCCCGTGGCATGGTGGAACGGCTCGCCGCAAGGCTCGCCACCGACGGCTCCGATGTCGAAGGCTGGCTGCGTTTGGTGCGCTCCTATCTCGTGCTCGGCGAGCGCGACAAGGCGCAGGCGGCAGCGACGAATGCGCGGCGCGCGCTGGCTGCCGATCCGGCGAAGCTGCAGCGCCTCGACAGCGGCGTGAAGGAACTCGGAGTCGAAGGCAGTTGAACGTGGCGGCGACAAAAGCGGCGAAGGAATCGCGGAGCTGGCGTCGGCGTCATCCCCCGTTCCGACCATGCGGTGTACGCCCCTTCCCGACCCTTCCCGACAAGGCAGGGGCATCGCATGCGGCGATTTTGAATAACCTCCTCCTGAAAGGGGGAGGTCGACGCGCCGCAGGCAAGCTTGCGCAGCCTGCGCAGGCTTGGCTGCGTGCATCGGGAGGGGGTCAAATCCAGCCCGCGACCCCTCCCCGGACCATCTGCGATGGTCCGACCCTCCCCTTTTAGGGGAGGGTAAAGTCAAATGCGATGGCCCTGCGCAGAAGCGGGAGGGAGCGCGCCGAGATCGGTGAGATGCTGAGATTAGCTACCGGATGGTGCTTTGATTAGAATGGATGCATTGGCATGACGCGCAAGCAGCGCCGTTTCGTTTTGATCGCCGGCTCGCTCGCCGTCCTCGGCGTAGCGACAGGTCTTGTGCTCTATGCGCTCAATGATTCGATCGTGTTCTTTCATTCGCCGACCGAGCTTGCCGAAAAGCATTTCTCACCGGGCACGCGCCTGCGCATTGGCGGCCTGGTGGCGCCCGGCTCGGTGAAGAAGGGCGAGAACCTCGCGGTTCGCTTCAATGTCACCGACGGCAACAAGTCGGTCAACGTCGCCTATACCGGCGTGCTGCCCGATCTGTTCCGCGAGGGCCAGGGCGTGATCGCCGAAGGCGTGCTTGAACCGTCCGGCCTGTTCAAAGCCGACAGCGTGCTCGCCAAGCATGACGAGAAATACATGCCACGCGAAGTTGCCGACGCTTTAAAGAAACAGGGACATTGGAAGGACGATTACGCCAAGAAGCCGCCTGCTGCGGCATCGTCGCCGCCACCCTCACCCTCCGCGGCGCCGGCTCAGTCATCGGCACCCGCAGCCGCAGACGCCCCAACCGCTGCGGCGGCGACCTCAGGAGCGGCGCAGTGATCCCCGAGCTTGGCCACTATGCTCTGGTGCTGGCGCTGGCACTCGCGCTCGCGCAGTCGACGGTGCCGCTGATCGGCGTGCGCACCCAAGATGCCGGACTGATGGAGGTCGCCCGCTCGAGCGCGCTCGCGCAATTCGCCTTTGTCGCCCTGTCGTTTGCGGCACTGACGACGAGCTACGTCGTCTCGGATTTTTCCGTCGAAAACGTCGTGCTGAATTCGCATTCGGCGATGCCGCTGATCTACAAATTCACCAGCGTGTGGGGCAACCACGAAGGGTCGATGCTATTGTGGGTGCTGATCCTGGCGGCCTTTGGCGCGCTGGTGGCACTGTTCGGCGGCCACATTCCGCTGACACTCAGAGCGGGCGCGCTCGCGGTCCAAGCGTGGATCGCCACCGCCTTCTACCTGTTCATTCTTCTGACCTCGAACCCGTTCGCCCGCCTCGCCCGGCCGCCGATCGAGGGACAAGACCTCAACCCGATCCTGCAGGATCTCGGCCTCGCAATCCATCCGCCGCTGCTCTATCTCGGCTATGTCGGCTTCTCGATCACCTTTTCTTTCGCGGTCGCCGCGCTGCTGATCGGGCGCATCGATGCCGCCTGGGCGCGCTGGGTGCGGCCGTGGACGCTCACCGCCTGGATTTTTCTCACCCTCGGCATCGCGATGGGCTCGTACTGGGCCTATTACGAGCTGGGCTGGGGCGGCTGGTGGTTCTGGGACCCGGTGGAGAACGCCTCGCTGATGCCGTGGCTCGCCGGCACGGCGCTGCTGCACTCCGCCGTCGTGATGGAGAAGCGCGAGGCGCTCAAAGTCTGGACCATCCTGCTCGCAATCCTCACCTTCTCGCTGTCGCTGATTGGCACCTTCCTGGTGCGCTCGGGCGTGCTCACCTCGGTGCATGCGTTCGCTACCGACCCGACGCGTGGCGTGTTCATTCTCGCGATCCTCATTCTCTTTATCGGCGGCAGTCTCACGCTGTTCGCGTGGCGGGCGCCGATGCTCAAACAGGGCGGGTTGTTCGCGCCGATCTCACGCGAGGGCGCGCTCGTCTTCAACAACCTGTTTCTCACCACCGCCTGCGCCACCATCTTTGTCGGCACGCTCTATCCGCTGGCGCTGGAAGCTTTGACCGGCGCCAAGATCTCGGTCGGCGCGCCGTTCTTCGATCTCACCTTCGGGCCGCTGATCGTGCCGCTGCTGATCGCCGTGCCGTTCGGCCCGCTGCTCGCCTGGAAGCGGGGCGATCTGCTTGCCGCCGCGCAGCGGCTGCTGGCAGCAGCGGCGCTTGCCCTGGTCGCGCTCGTGGTGACTTTTCTCTTGCGCGGCAAGCCGGTGCTCGCCCCGCTCGGGGTCGCGCTGGCGGTGTTCGTCATCGCCGGCGCTTTGACCGACATCGTCGAGCGCATCGGCCTGTTCCGCAGCACGCCCGGCGTCGCATTCCGCCGCGCCCGTGGTTTGCCGCGCTCCGCCTGGGGAACCGCCGTCGCCCATCTCGGCCTCGGCCTGACCCTGCTCGGCATTGTCGGCGAATCGCAGTGGAACAGCGAGCGCATCGTCGCCATGAAGGCGGGCGATACCACCACGGTCGGCCGCTATGAGCTGACCTTCGACGGGCTGCGCCACCACCAGGGGCCGAACTACCGGGAAGCGATCGCGACCTTCACCGTGCGCCGCGACGGCACGGAATTTGGCACGCTGGAGCCATCCAAGCGCACTTTTCCGCAGCGGCAGATGTCGACTACGGAAGCAGCATTGAAAGCGCACGGTTTCAGCCAGCTCTATCTCTCGCTGGGCGAGATCAACGCTGACGGCACCGTTGCGGTGCGTGCCTATGACAAGCCGCTGGTGCTGCTGATCTGGTTTGGTGCGGTGGTGATGGTGATCGGCGGCGGGCTTTCTCTGTCCGACCGGCGGCTGCGCGTCGGCGCCCCGCGCCGTGCCCGGGCGAAGCCGAAATCGTCACTGCAGCCGGCGGAGTGATGGCGCCGGGCGGCTGTAACGCATCAGAATAATCCTCGCCCGCGCAGGGAGAGGATTGAAGAAGCACGAACTGAATTGCAGCATATTGTCTGGTGCGCCATGCTGGCGCGCAACTCAAATGTGATCCGACCATGCCCGACCTCGCTGACCTCTATCCGCACTTTGCCTCCCACTGGATCGACACCTCGGCCGGCAGGATCTTCGCCCGCGCCGGCGGCGCCGGACCACCGCTCCTGCTGCTGCACGGCTATCCGCAGACCAATGTGATCTGGCACAAGGTGGCGGCGCGCCTCGCCGAGCACTTCAGTCTCGTCATTCCCGACCTGCCCGGCTATGGCTGGTCGGCGGTGCCGCGCTCCGGGCCCGACCACGCGCCCTACACCAAGCGGGCGATGGCGCTGGCGATGATCGAGGTGATGGAGGCGCTGGGCTACGGCCGCTTCGCGCTCGCCGGCCACGACCGCGGCGGGCGGGTCGGCTATCGGCTGGCACTCGATCATCCCGGCCGGCTCAGCCGGCTCGCGGTGCTCGACATCGTCCCGACCTATGCGATGTGGCACGGCATGGATCGCGCGCTCGCCTACAAGGTCTGGCACTGGACGTTTCTCGCGCTGCCGGCGCCGTTCCCGGAGACGCTGATCGGCAAGGACCCGGTCTATTATCTCGACTGGAAGATCGCGAGCTGGTGCGGAACCAAGGACCTTTCCCCGTTCGATCCCCGCGCGCTCCAGCATTACCGCGCCTTCTTCCAGGACCCGCTGCGCATCCACGCGACCTGCGAAGATTACCGCGCCGGGCGCACCACCGATCTCGCCTTCGACGAGGAGGACCGCGCCGCCGGGCGCATGATTGACTGCCCGGTGCTCGCGCTGTGGGGGGCCGCCGGCATTCCCAGCGCGGCCGGTCCGCTCGCTGTCTGGCGGGAATGGGCGAAAGATGTGCGCGGCGTGCCGATCGACAGCGGACATTTCCCGTTGGAGGAAAACCCCGAGCCGACCGCGTCGGCATTGATCGATTTCTTCACCGAAAAGCTGTGAAATCCTTTGCGCTCGCGCTCGGGGCCGGCGGCGCCCGCGGCCTCGCGCATATCGCCGTCCTCGAGGCGATCGACGACCTCGGGATCAAGCCGGTGGCCATCGCCGGCTCGTCGATTGGCGCGGTGATCGGGGCACCTTACGCTGCCGGCATGAGCGCCCGGGCGATCCGGCGGCATGTCACCCGCATGGTGCACAATCGCGCCGACCTGCTGCGCCGCCTGCTCAGCGCCCGCGCCGCGCCATGGTCGAGCTTCTTCCGTGCGCCGCTCGGCAAGAACCCGATGCTGCTCGACGGCGAGCAGTTATGCGCAGCCTTCATGCCGGAGGAGTTGCCGGCGGATTTTTCGGGACTGACGATACCGCTGCTCGTCGTCACGAGCGACCTCTTCACCCGCGAGGAGGTGGTGTTCGCCGAAGGCCCGCTGCATCCGGCGATCGCCGCCTCGATGGCGATTCCCGGCCTCGTGCGTCCGGTCGAGCATGCCGGTCGCGTGCTGGTCGACGGCGCGGCGGTCGACCCCCTGCCCTTCACCCAGCTCTCCGGCAAGGCCGAAGTCGTGATCGCGGTCGATTGCTCGGCCGGGCGGATCACCAGCACCCAGGTGCCCGATGCGTGGGACGCGATCTTTGCCACGATCTCCCTGATGGGCCAGTCGATTGTTGCGGAAAAGCTCAAGTCGCGGGTGCCCAATCTCCTGGTGCGCCCGCCGGTCGCGGGATTCCGCATGCTCGAATTCCAAAAGGCGAGCGCCATCATCCGCGCCGGCGAGCATATCAAGGACCAAGTGAAGAAGGAGGTGAGCGAGCTGCTGGCGGCGTGATCGATACTTGCGACGCACTCAGAGACGGGTGCGGAGCGCCGTGTCGCCGGCCGCAGACACGTGTCGCTGAATTTCATCCGACCTAAAGCATGATCCCGAAAAGTTGCAGACTTTTCGGATAAGATCATGCGACAAAACAAAGGGGTAAAGAGCGCGATCGATTCAATCTCA
>CAZTTL010000040.1:0-17372 GCA_964616635.1 uncultured Rhodoplanes sp.
GCCCCATAGCATCTTGCACCCACTGGAAAGCGCCGCCTTGTCACGGCGCACACCCGTTGCGGACATAGGTGCGCCCGCGTGGCAACCGGTTCTCATAGTCGCTGTAGCGTTCGAGATTCTCGCACCAGGACTTGCCCCAGAAGCTCTTGGCGATGATTCGGCCCTCAATCGCCACAGGCGCAACAGCCTGGCCCTTCTTCTTCATCTGGGCGATCTTCTTCTGGGCCTGCCGCTGTCTTTGAGCGACGGGCACATAGGGCCGCCAACCGAAAAAACCCATCGTCAGCCTTCCTTCATCGCCGCCGCCAGATCGAGCGAGACGAGCTTCAGCAATTCGTCGTCCTTCATCTCGGTCAGGGGCAATTCCGCGCCGCGCCGCCGCTCAGGAAATCGCCGGCAAGCTGCTGCTTCGATTTGATCATCTGGTCGATCTTGTCTTCGACTGTGCCGCGGCACACGAATTTGTGGACCAGCACGTTCTTAGTCTGCCCGATTCGGAACGCGCGGTCAGTCGCCTGGTTTTCCACAGCTGGGTTCCACCATCGATCGAAATGAATGACATGCGAGGCGGCGGTGAGGTTGAGCCCGGCGCCGCCGGCCTTGAGCGAGAGCACGAAGAAGGGGACCTGCTCGTCCTCCTGGAAACGCTGCACCCGCTCCTTGCGCTGCTTCACCGCGGTCTGGCCATGCAGGATCAGGCCGGGCCGCCCGAACACGGAACCAAGAAACGCCGCGAGCGGCGCGGTCGCCTCCTTACGCTTGAGCCGGTCGTCCGCCATTTCAAGGCCGCCCACCCCATGCACCCCGATCAAGTCGCGCAGGTGAGCGGCGACGCTATCAACACGATCGTTCAAGTGGTCGCCTACTGCACGCCGACCAATATGCGACAATCTGTCCGAAAGCCCTCCGTTGGCTGCTTCCGTGGTGCTTCCGCGACAATGAGAGGTGTCTGGCAGGCCCGCTAAGTCATTGAAATCTGGCGCGCCCGAGGGGATTCGAACCTCTGACCTTTGCCTTCGGAGGGCAACGCTCTATCCAGCTGAGCTACGGGCGCCTGAGCCGTTGGCAGGGTATCCGATCGATTGCCACGGAGCAACACGAAGCTGGCAGCGCTTGCCGCGCTTCGGCTCGTGCCCTGGTGCGACCGAACGAGCCGGCCTGCAGAACGAGCCGGCAGAATCTGCCAGGCTGCAGCCCCAACACGATTCCCCTGCGCGAAAAATTTCTCTATTGCCTCTTTAGAGCATTTTCCGGCGAAGTGGATACCGGTTCGCCAAAGAAAATGCGATCACGCAAAGAGAAATTGAGCGAATTCCGATTCCACCTGAACGGAATTCGCTCGGTGATCGAACCTGCATCGCGCCGTCGTCCCGGATCGCCGGCGCCTGGAGAACCCGCCGATGAAGGTTGCCGGCAAGCCCATGCGCACCATCTGGCTCGATGCCGATGGCTGCTCGATTGGCGTGATCGACCAGACTCAGCTTCCCCATCGCCTGGAGATCCTGCGCCTGACCAGCCTCGATGACATGGTGCATGCGATCCGCACGATGGTCGTGCGCGGAGCGCCGCTGATCGGCGCGGCGGCTGCATATGGCGTCTGCCTCGCGCTGATGGCCGACCGTTCAGACGGCGCGCTCGATCACGCTTGCCAAACCCTGGCCGCGACACGGCCGACCGCTGTCAATCTGCGCTGGGCGCTCGACGAGATGGTCGCCGCGGTGCGCAATCGTCCGCGCGAGGAGCGCCTCGCCGCCGCGCTTGCGCGTGCCCAGGCAATCGCCGACGAGGATGTTTCAATCTGCGCAAGCATGGGTCGCCACGGCCTGCCCCTGATCGAAGCGATCGCCGCGCGCAAGGGGGGAGCGCGCGTCAACGTGCTCACGCACTGCAATGCCGGCTGGCTCGCCGCCGTCGATATCGGTACCGCGACGGGTCCGATCTATGCCGCGCATGACGGCGGTGTGCCGATCCATGTCTATGTCGATGAGACGCGCCCGCGCAATCAGGGGGCGTCGCTGACGGCTTGGGAGCTCCAGCAGCATGGCGTGCCGTGCACGGTGATCACCGATAATGCCGGCGGCCACCTGATGCAGCACGGCTATGTCGATCTCGTCATTGTCGGCGCCGACCGGGTCACCGCACAGGGTGATGTCTGCAACAAGATCGGCACTTATCTCAAAGCGCTCGCCGCTCGCGACACCGGCGTGCCGTTCTATGCGGCAGTGCCGTCGCCGACGATCGACTTTGCCATGGTGGACGGGCTTGCCGAGATTCCGATCGAGGAGCGCGGGGCTGAGGAAGTGACCCACCTGACCGGCAAGGCGGCGGACGGGCGGATCGAGACGGTGCGGATCGTCCCGGAACGGACGGCGGTCGCGAACTACGCCTTCGACGTCACTCCGGCGCGCCTCGTCACCGGGCTGATCACCGAGCGCGGCGTGATCGCACCGACGCGCGCGGCGCTCGCCGCCGGATTTCCTGACCTTCTGCCGGAGCAGGGACTGCCGCCCGCGCCGTCAGCAAAGCCGTAAGCTGCGTGCGCCTTCATTGGTTTGCCCGCTCGAACTGGCGCAGCAGCTCATTACCGCGTTTCATGGCCTCTTCAAGGCCGGCTTTGGCGGTCTTCTTGCCAGAAAAAATATCCTCCAGCGCGTCTTCGATCACGTCGCGGATGAGGATGAAAGAGCCGAGCCGTATGCCTTTGGAATTTTTAGTCGGCGGATGCAGCAAAAGCTGCTCGATGGCCACGGCGGTACCCGGATTGGTCTTGTAAAATCCACTGCTCCGTTCGTAGTCATAAGCGGCGCGGGTGATCGGCAGATAGCCGGTATTGCGGTGCCAGGTTAACTGCACCTCCGGCCGAGAGAGATAAGCAAGAAATTTTGCGACGCCGCGATATTCTTCCGGCGGCCGACCCCGCAGGACCCACAGGCTGGCGCCGCCGATGATCGAATTCTGGGGCGCGCCG
The DNA here is from genome assembly GCA_964616635.1 of uncultured Rhodoplanes sp. Taxonomy (GTDB): domain Bacteria; phylum Pseudomonadota; class Alphaproteobacteria; order Rhizobiales; family Xanthobacteraceae; genus Rhodoplanes. The sequence goes on from CAZTTL010000040.1 coordinate 2,969, forward strand.
GGGACATCCGGCCAGTACGGCATCATGCCAAAGCCGACGGCGAATTTGGCGTGGGCCCGCACGTCGGCGAGCAGCCCCGATGAGCCGATGAGCATTGCGCACTCGCCCTTGAGGAATTTCGGCTCCGCTTTGGTACCGCGTCCGCCATAGTCGAACAGCTTCGTTTTCTGCCATTTGGCAAGCGCAGCGATGTGCCGGACCAGCACCGGATTGTCGAGCTCGAGCTTTGCCTCGAGGCCCTTCAGTCCGTTTGATTGCGTCGCAAGCGGCAAATTATGCAAGGCCAGGAAATTCTCGACATTGACCCAGGAGGGCCAATGGGAGGTGAAACCGCAACGCACGCCGGAGTCGCGCAGTCGCTGTGCCGCCTTTTCCATTTCCGGCCAGGTCTTGGGCGGGACCTTGTCATCGAGCCCGGCAGCGCGGAACAAGGTCTTATTGTAGTAAAGGATCGGCGTCGACACGTTGAACGGATAGGAGAGCAACTTGCCGTCGGCATCGGCATAATAGCCTGCGACCGCAGGCAGGAAGCGCGCGGTATCGAATGCCTCCCCGTGGTCGTGCATCAGCTTGTAGACCGGAAAAATCGCGCCTTTCGCGGCCATCATCGTTGCGGTCGCGATCTCGGCGACCTGCACCAGCGCCGGGTGCGTCTGGGTGCGGATGGCAAAGATGGCGGAGGTCACGGTTTCCGTGTAGCTTCCCTTAAAAACAGGAATGACCCGATAGGCCGACTGCGAAGCATTGAAGGCAGCGACGATCTGACCGAGCTGACGACCAAGCTCACCGGGCATGGCATGCCAAAATTGGATTTGGACAGCGGCCGAAGCCCGCCCTGAAACCGCGAAAATGATGACCAGAGCGGCCAGAAGGGCGCGCCTTATCTGCATCGGCATTCTCCGATCCGGGTCTGCGGCCACGGCGCGGCCGGCAGCGGCGATGTTTGTTCTCGGTTCCACGAGGGCGTTTTCGCCCCAGGATCACCACAGACATAGGGCAAGAGCGCGTCGGAGTAGCGGCTTTTGGCCGTCACGCAGGCGTTCACGTTCGAAAAGCGACGAGCCTAGGGGGTTCAACCGACGGGTCGGCCGTGATGGCGATGCCATGTTTCGGTTGCGCGACGATCGCTGCACGGGGTGGTCCAAGGTATTTAGGTAGCCAGCGAAGCGGCGTTTCGCTACAGTTTTGAGACGCCGGCTCGTTCCTCAATCAATTGATAAGGCATGATAATCTTGTCTTCCCCATGGCGTGCCTGGGTCCTGGCGGTGGCTCTGGCGGTGGCGGTGGCCCTGCCAGCAGAAGCGCGCGTTTTCCGCGTGGCCGACACCCAGTCGGCGGATTATCCGACCGTCCAGGCCATCGTTCTGATGGGCCGGCTGATCGAGGAACGAACCCACGGACGCCACAGCCTCAGGGTCTTCCACTCGCGCCAACTTGGTGAGGAAAAGGAGACGATCGAGCAGACCCGGGTCGGCGCGATCGATCTCAACCGCACCAATATTGCGCCGCTGGGCTCGTTCGTGCCCATCGCCAATGTGCTTGCGCTGCCCTTCCTGTTCCGCTCGGTCGACCATCTTCATGCCGTACTCGACGGCCCGATCGGCGACGATATCCTTGCGAGCTTCAAGGATTACGGCTTTATCGGACTGACCTTTTACGATTCCGGAGCGCGATCGATCTACACCCGCCGCCGTGCCGTCCACGCGCTCGCCGATCTCAAGGGTTTGCGTATCCGCGTCCAGCAGTCGGAGCTGATGGTCGCCATGATCCGTGCGCTCGGTGCCGTTCCTGTCGCATTGCCTTATGGCCAGGTGGAGACCGCCTTGAACACCGGGCTGGTTGACGGCGCGGAAAACAACTGGCCGTCCTATGTCACCACCAATCACTTTAAGGTGGCGCCCTATTACACGTTGACCGAACATACGATGAGCCCGGAGGTCCTCGTGATGTCACGGCACGCATGGGATAGCCTTTCCAACGAGGACAAGACGATTTTCCGCGACGCGGCGCGCGAGTCGAACCGCTTCATGCGTGAACAGTGGAGCGCGCTTGAGGAGCAATCGCGCCGGAAAGCGGAGGCCGCGGGCACGACGATCGTCAGCGATTTTCCGCGCCAGAGCTTCCAGCAGGCGATGGCGCCGGTCTACGAGAAAGTCTTGAACAGCCCGGCGCTCGGCCGTCTGGTCGATCGTATCCGCGAGGTCAGGTGATCGCCTTGGCGGTGCTTGCGCAAGACCATCCCGCAGATGCAACCGCCGATCGTTCGAGCGGGGGACGCGCCGCTTCGCCCTGGCGTTTCGATCTCGAAAACCTGGTCCGCGCCTTTCCCATTCGCTGGCGCATCCTGTCAATCGCGATCCTTAATTCGGCCGTTGTCGCTATTCTTGCCGGCCTGATCTGGAATGGCGGCAGCGCGCTCAACCGTGCCTGGGAAGAGTTGCGGCATGTGCGCGAGTCGGACCTGCTCTTGGTGCTGCTCGAAGGCGAGGCCGGCCGCCTGCAGAACCTGATCCACCGCTATATCAATGAGCCAAGCCCGGAAATCTTCGCGGAAATCCTGCTGGAGCGCGAAGCGGTGCTCGGCACGCTGCGCACGCGCAGCCCGAGCGATCCGCTGCTCGCGCCGGCGATGGCTGACCTTGCGAAAGTCACCGAGCGCTTTCTCGATGGCTTCAATAAACTGCGTGCCGTGCAGGCGACGATTACCAAGGTCTACGAAACGCAGGTGCTGCGTCCTGCGCGGGAGATGGCGGGCCTCTATTCCATCCTGGAAGGCTCGATCACGCAGCGCGAGCAATTGATCCGACCATCGCTCGACAAATCGCGCGAAGCCTTCACCACCGCGGTGGTGGCTGCCAATGCCTATTATCTCTCGCTCGCCTCGGGTTCCGCGGAGGAAGCGCGCCGCAGCATCGAGACGATCGAGAAGACCATTCCGGTGATGACCGATCTCGCCGACGACGAAATCCAGCGTCCGGCGCTGCTGGCGCTCGGCGATCGGGCGGCGATGCTGCGCCGAGGTCTTGCCAATCTCGCCGAGAAATTCAGCACCCGCACGCGTGTTCTGCGCACGACGATCGATGGCAATCAGGCGACGATGATTTCCATCATCGACGGCCTGCAGCGCCAGATGCGCGCTCGCGAAAAGCAAGCGCAAGCCAGCTTCGACCACACTCTGAGCGCTATTTTCCGCACGGTGCTGCTGGTCGCCGTGATCTTCGTATCTGCCATCATCATCGGCGGGATGATCGTTGCTCGCAGCATCCGGCTGCCGCTGCGGGACTTGCGGGAAGCGATGCTCGCGATTGTTTCCGGGCAATACGGGCGGCCGATCGACAACACGGCTGCGCGCGACGAAATCGGCGACATGGCCCGCGCCGTCGAAGTGTTTCGCGATAATGCCATTGCCAAGCAGCGAGCCGAGATCGAGTTGCGCACTTCTAAGGAGCACGCGGAAAATGCGCTTGCCGAATTGCGGAATACCCAGAAAAGCCTGATCGACGCCGAGAAGCTCGCCGCCTTGGGCGGTCTCGTCGCTGGCGTCGCGCACGAAGTGAACAATCCGGTTGGCATCAGCCTCACCGTCGCATCGAGTCTGGCGCGCCGCTGTGATCTCTTCGCTTCCGAGGTAACAACCGGGCCGCTGCGGCGGTCGCGACTCGACGACTTCATCGCCGGCGTGAACGATGCTGCGCGCCAGCTCGTCGCCAATCTGCAGCGCGCTGGCGAACTGATCCAATCATTCAAGCAGGTCGCCGTCGACCGCAGCCATGCCGAGCGGCGTGAATTCGAGCTGCGCGAAGCGACCGAGCAGATCATCGACAGCGTCAGACCTTTGCTGCGCAAAGCGCACATCACGATCAAGAGCGACGCTCCCGCCGGGCTGGTCATGGACAGCGACCCCGGATCCTACGGTCAGGTTCTCACCAATATTCTTCTCAATTCGGTCATTCACGGGTTCCCGGATGGCCGCACCGGAAAGATCGAAGTGAGAGCGCGCGCGCTCGGCGAGCGCCATGTCGAGATCCTGGTCGTCGACAATGGCGTCGGCATGAGCGAGGAGGTGCGCCGCCGTGCGTTCGACCCGTTCTTCACCACGCGGCGCAGCGAGGGTGGAACCGGACTGGGGCTGCACATCATCCACAATCTCGTGACCCAGAGCCTCGGCGGGCGCCTTTCACTCGAAAGCGCGCCCGACCGCGGCACCAGCATTCACATTATTCTTCCTCTCGTGGCGCCACAGCAGCAGGCGGCTGCCGCCCGATTGCCAGTGACGGACCAAGCCGATGGCTGATACCGACGACATTGTTGATCTTATCGACGACACGGCCGACAAGGTCGCAGGGGAGGCCGGTCCCCGCTGGAAAGTGCTGGTTGTCGACGACGAGCCCGCGGTGCACGACGGAACCCGGTTTGCGCTCGACGACTACACGCTCAACGGCCGCGGCCTGGAAATCCTTTCCGCCTATTCGGCCGAGGAAGGCCGCGAGATGATGCAGGCGCATCCCGACATCGCGGTCGTGCTGCTCGACGTCATCATGGAGACCGATCATGCCGGTCTCGATCTCGTCATCTTCATCCGCAACGAGCTGAAGAACGACACCGTCCGTGTCATCCTGCGCACCGGTCAGCCCGGACAGGCCCCGGAACGCCGCATCATCGTCGATTACGACATCAACGATTACAAAGCGAAAACCGAGCTTACCGCCGACAAGCTGTTCACCTCGCTCACCGCCGCCTTGCGCAGCTATCAGCAGCTGCAGCGCATGAACGAGACGCGGCGCGGCCTGGAAATCATCGTCGATGCGGCGTCCGCGCTTTACGATTTCAAGTCGATTCAGCGGCTCGCCGAGGGCGTGCTCACGCAGCTCGGCTCGCTGCTCAAGGTCGAGTGTGACGGCATCCTTGTCATTCATGATCGCGGCCGCACCGATCAGGAGCTGGCGGTTCTCGGCGCCTCGGGCTGCTATCGGGATTTGCTCGGCGTCGACAGTGTCAGCAAGTTCGACCCCGAGCTTCGCCACTGGATCGAGGAGGCGTTTCGCAGCCGCTGCCACCAGTTCACGCAACGTTGGTCGGCGCTTTATATCGGCACCAAGAGCGCACGCGAGATCGTGGTGGTGCTGCACATACGCCGCCCGCTGTCGGAGACCGACCGTACGCTGATCGAGCTGTTTGCGAGCAAGCTGTCGATCGCCTTCGACAATGTCATTCTCTATGAGAAGCTGCAGGAGGCGAATACGCGCCTCGAAGAGCGGGTGAATCAGCGCACGCGCGAGCTCACCATCGCCAATCGCCGGCTGGCCGCGCAGTGGGCGCGCCTCCAGCGGGCGAATTCCTTCAAGCGGGAAATTCTCGGCACCGTCGCGCACGACCTGCGCAACCCGCTCTCGGTCATTATCGGCCGCGCCGAGATTCTCGATCGCATGTTCAACAATGGCAAGTTCACGGCGGACAACGCCAAGGCCCAGATCCAGCATATCCACAGCGCTGCCGATCGTCTGACCCAGATGGTGGAGAGCCTGATCACCGATGCGATGGCGGACGCGCTCGACATCACCATCAGGCGCGAGCCGATTGATCTGGCAACGTTGGTCAAGGATGTCGCCGAAGCAAACCAGCCGCTGGCTGCCAAGAAAGAGCAGTCGATCGAGGTGTCGGCGCCGACGGGCCGGCCGATCGCCTGCGATGGCGACCGCATCCGCGAGGCGGTCGACAATCTGATCAGCAACGCGATCAAGTACAGCCCGATCGGCGCCCGCATCGAGCTTTCGCTCGACCAGCGCGCCGACGGCGCGCATATCCGCGTCAAGGACGAAGGGCCGGGCATGTCGGAAAAGGATATTTCCCGCCTCTACGGCCGTTTCCAGCGGCTCTCCGCCAAGCCGACCGGCGGCGAAAGCTCAATCGGCTTAGGGCTTTCGATCGTCAAGCGGATCGTCGACCTGCATGGCGGCGCGATCGACGCCGAAAGCGAGGGCCCGGGCCATGGCACGACCTTCACCTTGACGCTGCCGGTCGGGCAGGCGGAAGCGGAGGCGGGCGGCGCGGGCTGAGCGATCGCCGATCACGTCGGGCACGAAAAAGGCCAATCTTAGGGGACACTATTTCCGCACCAGGCGGATAAGCAGCAGACTTGAAGCCCGAAATGGCATTCATCCCCTTTGCGCCACGGAACGGACCTCAAAGCCTGATTGCCGGTAAAACTGACCCGCCTCGTGACGAGTGCGGCGATGTAAAGACTGGCCGCTTGCTGTCTCCAGCGGGGGTCAGATTTGCGCAAGACGGTTTGTCTCCTCCAGCCCACTCTTTGTCATCAATCGGCTGCCGCGGGGTACAAGGCCAAGTACGAGTTGGCGTTCGCATTCGGCCCGCTATGTCGTTTGACATCGAGAAGGTTCCGGAAAACCGTGCCAATCTCCCCTAGTTTCGTCGACTTACCCGCGAGCACTACGTCGCACATGGCCTTTAGAGGGTCTTTCAGGTAGGCTTCTCCAAGCACCCGGCAGCACGCTTCAATAAACACATTTTGTATCTCGGTGAACTCGTCGGCTTGCTCAACCTCGACTGCACTGAAAATTTCAGCGTGAATATGCTGAATTGCGTTCCAGTCCGTCTGATCGTCAGCTCTGATTGCGCCAACGATAGCCGCTGGGCTGTCGTCCCCCAGCACGCAGCGGCAAGCCTTAAGGAACTCACGCGTGAGCGAAAATTGCATTATTTCATTCGTCATGGGGTGCACACAAGGAGCTATGAACCTGGGCTTCCGGCTTTTTGCTGGCGGCGGTATTTCTGGCTTTCCTTCAGCTTCTGCTGGATAGCCTTGATGCTCCTTTCAATCTCCTGGACTTGAGATGAGAGCATGGCAAATAAGCTTCTGATACGCTGGAGTTCCGCCTTAACCCATTCGGCTTTTTCGTCAGGATTCATATCCCCCCAGCGCTTTGCCCTGGAAGACATTTCCCAATACTTAGTGTCTGACATTTATCGACCTCCGCATAACGTTGGTCGATTTGCTAATTAGAGACGTGACTACCGCATGCGTTCACGAGAGTTGATCCTTTATGCAACGCGCGGCGCGGCTCCGCCGGCCCGTCGTTCGCAACCGCGGCACTAGGATGACAGGCCAGTCTTCGCCGGGCCTTTGGCGCTGTCCATCAGCGCCTGGGTGGCGGTCTCGCGTATGTCCTTAGATTGATCGGTGATCGCCTGGATCTGCGCTTGAACGAATTCCATCTGTACGCTGATGAGGCTCTGGGCGTCTCTCACCTGCACCAGCCTTTGCGCAAACTCGAATGCGTTTGCGACGTTACGCTCGGCATAACCGATAATATTGTTGATCAGTTCCGAACTGCCTACGACGTTGCCAGGAACGGCGCGCAGAGTGAACTGGAGGTAGTCGTCGATTGCTTTTTTCACCTGCTCCAAGCTTTGGTCGGCCATTCTGCGTACGTCGGTGGGTATTTCGAGCTGTAGTGTGTTGGTCATAGCTCTCTCCGCTCGGCTGAGCCGGGATTCCCATATGAGTCCCGAAGTGGTGCGAAAGTTCTTGTTCTTGCGACCTTCTCGCAAGTGTAGCGATACCGCGAGCAGCTATCGGAGCGGTTGACCTCATGCCTCGCGTTGCCGATCCGGCGACTCGGGGGATGCTAGAGTCAACCTGCTTGTAGAATGCTGCCATCCTGCCTGTAGAATGCTGCCATCGCGCTTCGAGGGCGAAACTGCCTCATCCGGCGGCTGTATCAGCGGTCGGATTGTGGCGCGCTAAGAGCAACTCCCAATTGGGACCCTATAGCTATGGTAGCGATGCACATTGACCCGAATCAAAAACAAGCGGTGAGCCCGTTTCGCTTCAACGATCCGACATCAGCGACCATAACCGGCGTCCGAGAAACCTGCACAGGAGCGGGCATACGACCGGCCAATTCCACCCTTCGCGGACCAGCCCGCTGCACTCTTGTGACCCGATATTCGCGAGCGGGTGCGCAACGACAAAGTCGTCTGCGCGAACGGGGCATCGTAACAGCCGCCGCACCGCGCCAAACCGCCTCGAACACGCCTTGTCTTAAGGCACTTGGCTTCGCCGGAAAATGTTCTGCCTAAGCTGCCTCCATACTCTAAGGCGCAACAGCCCCGGCTAGCCCCATGTCTATCGTTCGGGTACGGTCGCGCATCGCTGCGAAAAGACGCACCGTTCCGAAGAGATGAGTAAGAGCCGAAATAATGGCGGGGCAGGGGTTGATCGGAATTATCGCCATCCTCGGTCTTGCATGGGTGGCGGGCGAGCGACGCAAGAAGGTCGCCTGGCGGATCGTCGGAGGAGGACTCGGTCTCCAGCTGGCGCTCGCCGTGATTCTCATCTGGCTGCCGGCGACGCGGGGCATTCTCAGCGGCGCGAACGTGGTCGTTGAGGGGCTCCAGAACGCGACCCGCGCTGGAACGTCGTTTGTGTTCGGCTATCTGGGAGGAGGCGCCGCGCCGTTCGCAGTGACGCCCTCCTCGTCGACCTTCGTTTTGGCTTTCCAGGCGCTGCCGCTGATCCTGCTGGTCAGCGCCCTGAGCGCGTTGCTGTTCCACTGGCGCGTCCTGCAGCCCTTCGTCAAGGGCTTCGGCTGGATTCTCGGCCGATCGATCGGCGTCGGCGGCGTCGTCGGTGTCGCCGCGGCTGCGAACGTCTTCGTCGGCATGATCGAAGCGCCACTGCTGGTGCGCCCCTATCTTGCCGCCATGAGCCGTGGTGGGCTGTTTGCAGTGATGGCCTGCGGCCTGGCAACGATCGCCGGCACGGTGTTCGTCATCTACGCAACCATCCTGGCGCCGGTGATACCCGATGCCGCCGGCCACTTGTTTACGGCTTCGCTGCTCAATGCGCCGGCGGCGCTGACGATTGCGGCCTTGATGATCCCCCCCGATGGCGATCCCACCGCGACGCCGCCCATCGGCCGAAGCGACGTTCACAGCAGCATGGAGGCCGTGATGACGGGCACGGTCGAAGGCGTTGCGTTGGTCATCAATGTCGCGGCGATGCTGATCGTCATGGTCGCGCTGGTGGCCCTGGCCAACCAGATCTTGAGCGCTTTGCCGAACGTGGCCGGCGCTCCGCTCACCCTGCAGCGGGCGTTGGGCTGGGTCGCCTCTCCCTTTGCTTGGTCGCTCGGCATCCCGTGGCGCGAGGCGCCGGCGGCGGGCGAGCTGATCGGCGTTAAAGTTGTCCTCAACGAGTTCATCGCCTATGTCGATCTTGCGGCGCTGCCGAAGGGGGCGCTCTCGCAAAAGACTGAGATCATCCTGACCTACGCCATGTGCGGATTTGCCAATGTCGGAAGCCTCGGCATCCTCATCGGCGGCCTGACGACAATGGTCCCGGAACGGCGCGCGGAGATCATCGCAATGGGCTGGCGCGCGGTGCTGGCCGGGCTTCTCGCCAGTTGCCTGACGGGTGCCCTCGCGGGGCTTTTTCTTTAGCCGGTTGTGGCGTTCATGCTGTTGTTTCTCTGAGGGGACCTGACATGAGGCATGTGTTGATTGCGGTGTTGGTCGGCGCTGGCGCGACCGTTCTTGCGACGGTGGCTTTGGCGGCCGAAAAACCGACCCAGGTCGAAAGAGTTCAAGCTGCGCTCGACACGTGGCTTGCGGCACGGGCGCCGATCGAAAAGGTCACCGGCATCGCCGCCTATATCAGCTTCGGCGCGGCCGGTCCGGCGATCGAAGCCTTCGCCGGAAAGGGAGGCCGCAGCCCCGACGCCGGTCCGGTCGACCAGGACACGCTTTACCAGATGGGAAGCACGTCAAAGTCGTTCACCGTGGCCGTGATCCTTCAGCTCGAAGCGGCAGGAAAGCTTTCGATCAACGACCCGCTCGGCAAGTGGCTGCCCGCGTACCCGGCGTGGAAGGATGTCACCATCCGCCGCCTCCTCAACATGACGAGCGGCATCCCCAACTATTCCGAAACCGAGTGGATATCGCAGGTGTGGGCGAAAGAGCCGATGCGGGCTCTCACGCTCAAGGAGCTGGCGGATGCCGCCTATCCGAGCGCGACCAATCAACTGCCGGTGAGCAAGGGCTATTACTACTCGAACACCAACTATGTTCTCGCCGGCATGATCGCCGAGAAGGCTTCAGGCAAATCGTTCCGCGATCTCGTCCATGAGCTGGTGATCGAACCTCGCGGCCTCAATTCAACCTTCTATGAAGCGAGCACCTACCCGGAATCGGTCATCAGGCGGCTTTCGCACGGCTACTTTGAGAATGCAGCGTGCGCGGCTTACCAGCCGCACTGCAAGAAGAGTTGGAATGCACCGATCATCGGGCGCGACATGCGCGAGGCCAGCGTTTCCTGGATGCAATCAGCGGGCGGCGCCATCTCGAGCGCCCGCAACGTCGATCGCTGGATGCGCGCGGTGTTCGGCGGAAAGGTAGTTCCAGCAAAGCAACAGAAAGAATGGACTGAGCTGGTCTCGACCAAGACCGGCAAGCCGATCACGACCGTGTCCGCCGATGATCCGAGTGCGTTCGCCCTTGGGTTGGGCTACAAGATTCTCGGTCCGCTCGGCGCCCAATGGTTCTACGAAGGCGAAAGCCTTGGCTATCGAACGCTCTATGTCTGGGTCGCCGACCAGGATCTGATGATCACGGTCCAGACCAACAGTCAGCCGCCCGAAGGCACGGACAAGCTCGGCGATGCGGTGAGTGCGCTTTACGCGATCGTCAAGAAGCCGAAGGGCGATTAGGCCCGCGAACGACGCGAGGAACACGCGATGACAGCATCGGCTGATAGCATTCCACCGCTGCTCAACCAGGCAACACCGACGCAGATCGCTGCTATCCTCGGCGCCATGCGCGCCGTTGCCGACACTGGAACGCCGGCAAGCGACAAGGATCGTCGCGCGATCACCAGTGCCCGCCGGTACATGTTCGGCCCCGACGGCACATTCGATTTCGGAGCACTAAAGCCGACGGCGCCGGACGCGCTGGCATCGGCTCTCGCGGGAACCGACCTCGCCGAGAATGCGCTCAAGTTCATCACCGTGATGGCGTTCATCGACGGCGAACTGGACCGTGCGAAAATCGCGAGCGTGCTGCGCTATGCCGGCGCGCTCGGCATGCATCAGCATTACATCGACCAGATCAATGAGGCGGCGAACGGCCATCTCCAAGACGTTCTGGCCGACATGATCCGCTGCAACATGGAAAGCATCACCGGGAAACCGTGGGACGGCGGCGACGTCAATCAGTGGCTGCTGCCCTATACCGGCGATCACGCCAATCCGCGCGAGGCCGCCCGCTTCGAAACGCTCGCCGGCCTCCCGGCAGACACCTTCGGTCGGGCGTTCTACGACCATTTCCACCGCAACAATTACGGCTTCCCCGGCGATCCGACGGCACTCAACGCCGCCTTCTCGCTGCCGCACGATTCCGTCCACGTGCTGACCGGCTACAACACGACGCCCCGCGGCGAAATCCTGGTGTCGACCTTCACTGCCGCCATGCATCCCTATTTCCCGATGGGCGGGCACGTCCTGCCGGTGATCTTTTCCTGGCATCTCATGGTGCAGATCAATGAGATTGCACGCAGCGCCAAGGATGCGCTCGACCCCGATGAGTTCTGGCGCGCCTGGGCCGCCGGCGCGGTGGCGACCATCGATACCTTCGCACCGGACTACGATTTCTGGAGCCACATCAAGGAACCGCTGAAGGATTTTCGCAGCGGTCATGCAATCTTGCCGCAAGGGCTTGCCGGCACCGCGACCGCGTGATCGATTTCGCTGAGCCGCAGCCGTCTTTTCGCTGTCTGCAGAAGGCGAGCGTGTGAACAGAGATCGGGCTTATCAGTCTACCGATCGATCGCTGCAGTCAGCGGACACACGATAGCGTCAAGCGCCGCGCGGGCGGCATTTGGATCGAGCTCGATTTGCAAGCCACGTTGTCCGCCATTCACAAACACGCGTGTTTCGTCCATGGCGTCCTGTTCGATGGCAGTCGGCACGCGCTTCTTCTGTCCGAACGGGCTGATCCCGCCGACATGATAGCCAGTCAAGCGTTCGGCGTCGGCCGCACGCATCATTTTAGCGGTCTTTCCGCGAAACGCGGCGGCCAGCTTTTTCATGCTGACTTCATGATCCGACGGGACCAGGACGCACACTGGCTTGCCGTCGACCTCCGCCATCAGAGTTTTCAGGACGCGCCGCGGCTCAATGCCCATGCTTTCGGCCGCCTGAACGCCGATACGCTTCGCGGCGGGATCATAATCATAGCTGCGCAGGCTGAAAGTGATCCCGAGTTCGCTCAGAAAAGCAGTGGCACGCGTACGCGTCGACATGAGGGAGCTCGATCATTTGAGTCGAGGGCCCCCTAAAACCGAGGCGCGGATGCCCAACCCGGGTAACCTCGCACAATGGCCGATCTGTCGTAAGCCCCGGCATATCGCGCGTTCACGTTGCGGAAGGCACGACGGCAGTGAGTTGCTTCACGGCCGACTGATCAATCGAGGCCTGCTGGCGTCACTCCACGAGATAGCGGGCGACCGCCGGCTCATTCCATTCGATTCCCGAGCCGGGCCGTTCATCGGGTACAGCGCAGCCATCGGCAAGGCGCAACGGGTTTTCGATGATGGGATTGAACCACTCGGCGTATTCCAGCCAGTGGGCCGTTGGTGTCACGCATAGGAGGTGCGTGCTGACCTCGATGAAGAGGTGGTTCGACATGCGGATGCCATACGTTTCAGCGAGCGCGGCCGCGCGGAGCCAGCCGGTGACCCCGCCAATCTTCATGACGTCGGGCATCATGTAATCGCAGGCACCCGCCTCAATCGCCTTGCGCGCGTCGTGCGGCCCCCACCAGTTCTCGCCGCATTGGATCGGGGTATCGATCTCCCGCGCGATGCGGGCGTGCCCGGCATAATCATCGGTGAGCGTTGGCTCCTCGATCCAGGCCAAGCCCTCGCCATCGAGGCGCCGTCCGCGTTCTATCGCCGCGGTCGGCGTGAGCGATTGATTATAATCGACCATCAACGACACATCGTCGCCGACCACTCGGCGCATCGCGCGCACGACAGCCACGTCTTCGTGCACGTCCGGATAGCCGATCTTCGCTTTGACGCCTTTGATCCCCCGCTGCACCCATTCCGCGGCGACCCGCGCCGAGTCGTCAGGACCGTCGAAGCCGACCGCGCCATAGGCGGGGATCGGCTTGAGCGTGCCGCCCAAAAGCCTGGCGAGCGGCAGCCCGTGCGCCCGCGCAAGCGCGTCCCACAAGGCCATGTCGATCGCAGCCATCGCGATCCTGGTCAGTCCCTGCGGCCCGAGCAGGCGGAAGCGTTGGCCGAGGAGCGCTTCGATCTCAAGCGGCGCGACCAAGTGGCCCGCGATGAGCGGCTCCAAGCTTTTGATGAGCAGGGCCGTCGGCTTCAGCGCAAGCGCGGAATAACAGAAAACATAGCTGTGACCGGTTATTCCTTCGTCTGTCACAACATCCGTCAAGACGAGGGGCGACTCGATAATCGTGCCGCTGGCGGTCTTGTGCGGTTCCGCCAAAGGGACCTTGACGGCGCGGACGCGGAGCTCGCGGATTTTCAGGGGTGCACTCATCTTCGGCCCCGTGGTGTTATCGCCTTAACGAAATCCGAGGCCGCGGCTAAAGTACAGTCACTTGTCGGTATACTTAGAAGTCGAGATTTTTAAATGCCCAGAAGGGGCAAAGATACGAGACGGCGGATCATCGATGCCGCCTACGAGTTGTTTTATCGGGACGGATTTGCGCGCGCTGGCGTCGATGCCATCGCTGATCGCGCGAACATCACCAAGCGCACCCTCTACCAGCATTTTGACAGCAAGGATGCACTCGTGGCCGCCGTCTTGGACGCCCAACACGAGCTGGCACTCGCGCGCATCCGCGTGTGGGCCGAGCCGATGTCTGACGATCCGGCTGCTGTCGTCGAAAACCTGTTCACGGGACTCGCGGACTGGTTCAAGAAACGTCAATGGCGAGGCTCAGGCTTCACCCGGGCTGCGATGGAATTTGCGGCTTCTCCAGGGCATCCGGCGCGGCGAGCGGCACACCGCCACAAGGCCGCAGTCGAAGCATGGCTTGCCCAATGCTTTGCCGCACAGGGCGTCAGAACGTCCGATGAGCTTGCCCGAGAAGTGATGATTTTGATTGAAGGATGCCATTCGCTGGCGCTGATTCACGGCGACCCAAGCTATGCCAACACGGCACGGGTCGTCGCACGGGGGCTGATCGAACGCCATTGCCCGGCGCGCAGTGCGCGCGCGAGAAACGAAACACGCCGAAAGCCGGCAAGAACCTCTGGCTAAGCTCGCTGGCAAGTTCGGCTGCCATGGCTAGAGCATGTTCCGGCGAAGTGGACGCCGGTTCGCCGCAGAAAATGCGATCACGCAAAGAGAAC
>CAZTTL010000041.1:0-13002 GCA_964616635.1 uncultured Rhodoplanes sp.
CCCCCATCGCAAGTCGGGCCTGCCCGACTTGCGCACGATGATCCGTATCCCGGGCGAGCCCGGGATACGGGGGGGAGGGAGCAGAGGATACCGGCTCCAGCTTATCAGCGCGCGCAGGCGCGGCCCGGACGCGGGACGGAGTTAAATGCGCAGACCTGTTGGACGAAAAAGCATTTGCGTCCTCAGCGCCTTCGACCGCCTCTTCCTCCTCGCCGTAGCCGACCAGGTGCAGCGGGCGGGCGCGCAAACCTTGTGTGCCGCACCAGTGCACCAGCGCTTCCTCGGCGCCGTGGGTGACCCAGATATCGCCGGCCCCGGTCGCGCGGATGCAGCGCGTCAGCCCATCCCAGTCGCAGTGATCGGAAATGACCAGCGGCAGTTCGATCCCGCGCTGGCGGGCGCGCGCCCGCACCCGCATCCACCCCGAGGCGAAGCACTTGATCGGATCAGGAAACCGGCGCGTCCACACGTCCTGCAGCGCCAAGGGCGGAGCGAGCACGACAGCGCCGGCAAACTCCTGCTTGCCCGCGTCGCGCACGAGCCGCAGCGGACCGAGATCGAAGCGCGCGGCGTAGTAGCCGGTGATCGCCTCCAGCGCGCCATGGAGAAAAATCGGCTGGTCGTAGCCGGCAGCGCGCAGCAGCGCGATCAGCCGCTGCGCTTTTCCCAGCGCATAAACGCCGACGAGATGCGCGCGCTCGGAAAACAGCGCGAGCGAGCGCAGGAGTTTTCCCACCTCATGGGCCGGATCGCCATGGCGAAACACCGGCAGGCCGAACGTCGCCTCGCTGATGAAGACATCGCACGGGACCGGCACGAACGGCACGCAGGTCGGGTCGGGCACGTCCTTGTAATCGCCCGAGGCGACGATCCGCAGGCCAAACCCCTCGACCAGAATCTGCGCCGAGCCGAGCACATGCCCGGCGGGATGGAATGTCACCGCAACGTCGCCGAGCCGCACCGTTTCGCCACAGGCAACCGCCTGTGCCGACCCGGCAAAGTTTTCGCCATAGCGCAGCGCCATCAGGTCGAGCGTTTCCCGCGTCGCCAACACCCCGCCGTGGCCCGCGCGCGCATGATCGGAATGGGCGTGCGTGATCAGCGCCTTGTCGACGGGCCGCAGCGGATCGATATGGAACCCAGCCGAGGGGCAACACAATCCCGCGGCGGTCGGGGTCAGCAGCGCTTCCGGACGCATGGCCGTGAGATAGGCTAAAAATTCGGCGATGCGAGGTTTTGGCCAAACACTTCCCGAACCCTTCGCGCGCTGGTTCGCCGCGCGCGGCTGGGCGCCGCGCCGCGCTTCGGCGTTCCACCAATACTGGCCAGTCGAGATCGAGACAGAACGATGACGATCGAATTGCGCATGCTCGCCCTCAGCGTTGTGCTCGGTTTCGTGCACATCATTCTGGCGTCGCACGCAAAGAGCCGTGTGTACGGCTATCGCTGGTCGGCGGGACCACGCGACGAGCAAAAACCAGCACTCCCCACTGTCGCCGGGCGACTCGACCGGGCGCTTAAAAATTTCGGCGAGACCTTCCCGCTATTCATCGCCGCGGTCGTCTGCGCTCATCTGGCCGATCGCCATAATGCGCTGACGGAATGGGGCGCGCAGTTCTATTTCTGGGCGCGCGTTGCCTATCTGCCGCTCTATGTCTTCGGCGTCTGGCTGGTGCGGTCCCTGGTATGGAACGTTGCGGCGCTCGGTATCTTTCTACTTTTGATTGCGCTCATTTAGCGACCCCGGATCGCGAAAGCTCCGTGTCGAACGACGATCGCACCTCCGCTCCCGGACTTCTCCCAGACGTCTTCGTCCGCTGGTTCGCCGCGCGCGGCTGGACGCCGCGCCGCCATCAGCTCGATTTGCTCAGCACAGCGCAGGCCGGGCGTTCGGTGCTGCTGATCGCACCGACCGGTGCCGGCAAAACCCTCGCCGGCTTTCTGCCAACCTTGGTGGAGCTGGCGGAGCGCAATCGCTTGACTGACACACCCTCTTCCCTTGAGGGGGAGGGTGGCGAAGACCGAGCAAAGCGAGGTCTGAGCCGGGTGAGGGGTGTTGCTTCGACCGACGCCGAAGAGAGCTTCAGCCCTGATGACCCCTCACCCGGTCCTTCGCTGCGCTCCGGACCACCCTCTCCCGCAAGGGGAGAGGGACAGAACGCTGCGCCTGTGCAAGCAAGTCCTGCTCCCTCCCTCACGGGGGCCGCGCAAAGTGGCGAACGCGAGCTCACTTCATCTGCTCCCTCTCCCCTTGCGGGAGAGGGTGGCGAAGACCGAGCAAAGCGAGGTCTGAGCCGGGTGAGGGGTGTTGC
This sequence comes from uncultured Rhodoplanes sp., assembly GCA_964616635.1. GTDB lineage: Bacteria > Pseudomonadota > Alphaproteobacteria > Rhizobiales > Xanthobacteraceae > Rhodoplanes. The sequence continues at coordinate 2,313 of CAZTTL010000041.1, forward strand.
TTCGACCGACGCCGAAGAGAGCTTCAGCCCTGATGACCCCTCACCCGGTCCTTCGCTACGCTCCGGACCACCCTCTCCCGCAGGGGGAGAGGGACAGAGCGCGGCACCCGCGCAGACAACGTCTGCGATCGGCGACCTCCCGCTCAAGGGGGGAGGTGAGGTTAGGGTATCCGCGACGCCTCCTCGCGCGGGTGGTCTCCACACGCTCTACATCTCGCCGCTGAAAGCGCTGGCGGTCGACATCGCGCGCAATCTGGAAGCGCCGGTTGCGGAGATGGGCCTGCCGATCCGCATCGAGACCCGCACCGGCGACACGCCCTCATCGAAACGCAGTCGCCAGCGCCGCCATCCGCCCGATATTCTGTTGACCACGCCCGAGCAGCTTGCGCTGCTGCTCGCCATCGCCGACGCGCCGTTCCTGTTCGCGACGCTGCGACGGGTCGTGCTCGACGAGCTGCATGCGCTCGTCACCTCGAAGCGGGGCGACCTGTTGTCGCTTGATCTCGCCCGCCTGTTCCGCATCGCGCCGCAGCTCACGACCATCGGCCTCTCCGCAACCGTGGCGGAACCGGCCGAGCTTACGCGCTATCTGGTGCCCCAACCGCCGGGGGATGCGGAGAGAGCGCGGAGCACGGGGCGCGCGGCGCATGCCGATCTCGTCATTGCGGACGCGGGCGCACCGCCTGTCGTGCGCATGCTCGACACCGCCGAGCATTTGCCCTGGGCCGGCCATACGGCGCTTCACGCGCTCGGCGAAATCTACCACTTGATCGGGCGCCATCGCATGACGCTCGTCTTCGTCAATACCCGCAGCCAGGCCGAAATGCTGTTTCAGGCGCTGTGGCGGATCAATGAGGACGCGATGGCGATCGCGCTGCATCACGGCTCGCTCGATGTCGCCCAGCGCCGCAAAGTGGAAGCCGCGATGGCCGACGGGCGTTTGCGCGCGGTCGTGTGCACGTCGTCCCTCGACCTCGGGATCGACTGGGGCGATGTCGACCTCGTCATCAATGTCGGCGCACCGAAGGGCGCGTCGCGGCTGACCCAGCGCATCGGCCGCGCCAATCATCGGCTCGACGAGCCATCGCAGGCGGTGCTGGTTCCGGCGAACCGCTTCGAGGTGCTGGAATGCCGCGCCGCGATCGATGCTGTTGCCGAAGGCGCCCAGGACACTCCGCCGCTGCGCAGCGGCGCGCTCGACGTCCTGGCGCAGCATGTGCTCGGCACCGCCTGCGGCGCGCCGTTCCTGCCCGATGCGCTTTACGACGAGGTGCGCACCGCCGCGCCCTATGCCGCGCTGTCGCGCACCGACTTCGACACTGTCGTCGATTTCGTCGCGACCGGCGGCTACGCGCTCAAGGCCTATGAACGCTTCGCCAAAATCCGTACAGGGAAGGACGGCCGCTACCGCATCAGCCATCCGCGCATTGCCCAGCGCTACCGGCTCAATGTCGGCACCATCGTCGAAGAGCCGATGATCAAGGTCCGGCTGGTGCGCGGCGGCGCGCGTTCGAGCCAAGGCCCGAGCGGCATGATCGCGCGCGGCGGCCGCATCCTCGGCGAGGTCGAGGAATATTTCATCGAGACGCTGGCGCCGGGCGACACCTTCGTCTTCGCCGGCGAGGTTTTGCGCTACCACGCGCTGGCGGAGGACTCCGCCTATGTCACGCGCGCTGCTGCCGAGGACCCGAAAGTGCCCGCCTATGGCGGCGGCAAATTTCCGCTCTCGACCTACCTCGCCGAGCGGGTGCGTCGCCTGTTGGCCGAACCTAAAGACTGGACCCGGCTACCCGACCAGGTCCACGAATGGCTCGACCTGCAGCGCTTACGCTCGCGCGTGCCGCGCGCCGGCGAGCTGCTGGTCGAGACCTTCCCGCGCGCCGACAAGCACTATCTCGTGTGCTACCCGTTCGAGGGTCGGCTCGCGCATCAGACGCTCGGCATGCTGCTGACGCGGCGCCTCGAACGCGCGGGCGCAAAGCCGCTTGGCTTCGTCGCCAACGAATATGCGCTCGCCGTGTGGGGGCTCGACGACCTGTCGGCGGCGGTTAAGCGCGGCGCGCTGTCGCTCGCGGCCCTGTTCGACGAGGACATGCTGGGCGACGACCTCGAAGCGTGGCTTGCCGAATCCGCACTGATGAAGCGCACGTTCCGCCAATGCGCGATCATCGCCGGCCTGATCGAGCGGCGCACCGGCGGCGAAGAAAAAACCCGGCGCCAGATGATGGTATCGACCGACCTGCTCTACGACGTGCTGCGCCGTCATCAGCCCGATCACGTCCTTCTGCGCGCCGCCCGGGCCGAAGCGGCGACGGGCCTGCTTGACATCCGGCGGCTTGGCTTGCTGCTCTCTCGTGTCAGGGGGCGAATCACGCATCGGCCTCTCACGCGGGTATCGCCACTCGCCGTCCCGGTCATGCTCGAAATTGGCCGGGAGTCCATTCATGGTGAAGCATCCGATGCGCTCCTTGAGGAAGCGCAGGCGGAGTTGGTACGCGAGGCAATGACCTGACGGGAAGGCCTCCTTGCCACGCCACGGATCGATGCCGACCGAACACAGGGTTTGGTGAGGGGACTGCATTGATGGACCGAGGGGAACAACCATCGTTACCAGCACCAACCGGGCATGAGGCAGACTTTGTACCGTCGCGAACGATGCGGAGCCGGCAAAAGGCGGCCGGTGGCGAAACCCAGGTCGTGATCGACGGCACCGCTTTCATTGCCGATCTTTCGGGAGCCCTCTACTGGGCGGACGAAGGCTTGCTGGCCGTTGCCGACCTCCATTTCGAGAAGGGCTCGGCCTTCGCCCTGCACGGGATGCTGCTGCCGCCCTACGATACCGCTTCGACCCTCGCGCGGCTGGCCTGGGTCATCGCCTATTATGATCCGCGCATTGTCGTCGCGCTCGGCGATAATTTTCATGATCGGGATGGCGCCACGCGCCTGCAGCCGGAGGATCGCGCCGCGCTCCATTCGCTGCAGCGGGGCCGCGACTGGATCTGGATTACCGGCAATCACGATCCGCAGCCGGTCGCGGGCGTCGGCGGCAAGTTCGCGCGATCGGTCGCCTGCGAAAACATCCAGTTCCGGCACGAGCCGGGCGCCGAAGAAAGTGCGAGCGAGGTCGCCGGCCATCTGCATCCATCCGCCCGGATACGCCAGCGCGGGCGAACGCTGACCCGCCGATGCTTTGCCGCGAGCGACCGGCGCCTGATCCTGCCCGCCTTCGGTGCCTATGCCGGCGGCCTGAATATCCGCAATTCCGCCTTTGCCAGGGTCTTCGGCAGCCTCGCCTTCACCGTGCACCTGATCGGCGACCGCAGCATTTTTTCGCTGCCGGCAGCGCGTTGCCGCGTTGAATGAGCGACTCTGTACGCTGTCAGCGTCAATCCCGCCGGAACACGATCGACGCCAGCCAGCCGGTCGTCAGCGCCATCATGACGGCGACGATCCCGTAGAGCAGGCCGTAATCTTGCGCAGCGACCACGACGAAGCGCTCAAAACCGACCTTCGAGATTTCGAAGGCCGAGGTCGTGCGCGCAATCATCTCGCCTTCGGCGAACAGCAACACCTCGACCGCATAGCTGCCGACCAGCGCCTCAGCGGGGAGCGGGACCGAAGCGCGGAACAAGGTCGGCGCGAGAAAGGTCACCGCATTCTCCGATTCAAGATAGAGCTTGCGCTCACCCTGGAGACGAAGAAAGGCTTGGCGGAAGCTGTCTTTGTGCACAACATCGGCGAAATCCGGACCGATGCGCTGGGTGAGAATAGTTTTGTCGAAGCCGACCTTGAGCTTGTGCAGCACTGCCGGCTTGGCAATCTGATTGAACGGCCGGTTGGCAAGGATCGCGAGATAGGAGGGAACGTCGAGGAAGGTGCGCGACTCGACATTGACCCAGATGCCGATCACGCGATCCTTGCGCAGCGTCAGCAGGCTCTGGCGCGGCCCGGTGACGATGGCGACGATGTCGTAGCCGAACCGCCGTTTGGGCGCCGCCCCTTCACGTTCGATGGCACCGAACAGCACCAGCGTGGCGCCGGAGAACACCGAATTGATGCTCACGCGCTGGTTCGAGAGCGAAACCACCAGCCGCTCTTTTGCGGCCGCCACCGACAGCATCATGAGAAGCAGGAGCCACACGGCCGACACCGCGCCTGCAAGTGGCCGGAAGCGCCTCATTGCTGGCCCTCCAATATTCTGAACGAGTACAGGTCGGCGGGGGTGACAAAGAGATTGATCGCGAAGCGCAATCCTACGGCGAAGATCAACAGTCCGAGCAGGAGCCGCAACCGCTCCGAATGCATGCGCTGCCCCGCCTGGGCGCCGAATTGAGCGCCGGTCACGCCGCCAAGCATCAGGATCAGAGCGAGCAGCGCATCCACCAGATGGTTAGTCACCGCGTGCAAGACGGTCGCGGTCGCCATCGTCATCAGCGTCAGCACCAGCGAGGTGCCGATCACCACATTGGTGGGAACGCGAAGCACGTAGATCAGCAGCGGCACCAGGATGAACCCGCCACCGATGCCCATGATGGCCCCGAGAAAGCCCATCGCAAAGCCGATGACCCATACCGGGATGACCGAGATGTAGAGGCGCGACTGCTTGAAGCGCACCTTGATCGGCAGACCGTGCACCCAGGTATGGCTCCCGGGCCGCCGGACATCCTGGATTTCGCCCCTGCGCCGGCGCAGGATCGCGCGGACGCTCTCGACGATCATGGCACTGCCGACCGAACAGAGCAGGATCACGTAAGCGAGCGCAATGACCAGATCGAGCTGACCGATCGAACGCAGCAGCGTGAATAGCCATACGCCCAAAGCGGTGCCGACGATGCCGCCGACCAGCAGCATGAGCGCCAATGCAAGGTCGAGGGCGCGGCGGCGCCAATACAGGAGTGCGCCCGAAAACGATGAAGCAGCGATATGGGTCGCCACGGTGGCGACCGAGACCGCCGGCGATACGCCGATGAAGATCAGGAGCGGCGTCATCAGGAAGCCGCCGCCGATGCCGAACATTCCGGAAATGAAGCCGACCGCCAGTCCCATCGCAAAGACGAGAAACACATTGACCGGCAAGTCGGCAATCGGGAGATAAATTTCCACGGGCGTCTTTCACCGGCGCGTCACGAGCGGCGCGCGCAAATAGGCTGGGACGGGTCACGTCGAATATTGCGGTCAATTGCAGGGGTACAGTCTCAGCCGGCAAACTCAAGCGGAAATATTAGTATGCACGCGCGTTGGCACGCCGCGTGACATTGATGCAATAAGTGGGGATACAATTAGTGGGCTGGCCGGATCGCGTCCTGCTCAGAGACGCGCCGACCGCGCGCCTGGGCGGTGAGCCCGTGGACGCGGCTTTGGCGGCAGGATGGCGACATCGTCCCAGCCGGTAGCGGGCGCGCCTACCGTCGTCGCTTCTGCCGGCTGCGGCGTCGGGACGAATATGCTGGCGGCGAGGCGAGCCGCCGCCAGGGTCTGCGCGTCGAGGCGCTCGCCAATTTCGTCGCGCTTCTTCGTGGCGTCTTTGTCGCCACCCTTGGCGGCTACTGCAAACCATTTATAGGCTTCGCCGAGATTCTGCTCGACGCCGATGCCGCGGGCCAGGAGAACAGCGGCATTGTATTGGCTGTCGGCCACGCCGTATTCGGCGGCTTTGCGGAACCATTTCACCGCCGCAGCGAAATCCGGTTTGCCATCGGCGCCTTCGGCATACAGAACCGCGAGGTTGTGCATGGCATGAGCATTGCCGTGGTTGGCAGCGGCGAGATAGTAGCGCCGCGCCTGTTCCCGATCTTTTTTCACGCCCACGCCTTTTTCATACATGCTGCCGAGCCGGAACTGAGCAGGGACGATGCCGCCCTCGGCGGCGCGGGCCAACCAGGTCGCGGCTGCCGCCATGTCCACGTCGGTCCCGCGGCCTTCCGCATAACGCAGTGCGATCTCATAAGCCGCACCGGGATTATGCGCCCCGACACCGGCGACCAGGGGCTTGGTCTTGAGTGCCGGCGGCAGTGGATCAGACCACGGCTTGCCTTTGCTCGCTTCCACCGGCTGGGCCGCTGGCACCGACTGCAATCGCGTGGCGCGCGGCAGGCCGATCGATCCTGTCGTGTCGGCCGAGGCAAGGGCCGCCATCCGCCCCGTGTGACGCTTCTCCTCCGCTGCCGCGCGTGCGATCGGCGCAGCAGTATCCGTGGCCGCCTTTGCATCGCGCACCGCCGGTGACATGGCTGGCACACGCGAGGCGGTCAGCTTCGCTGGGGCGACGGCGGCCGTCGCGACCCGCTGCTGCGGAGCGACGATCTTCGTCGCTGGGGCGGCGGCGAGTTTGATCGCTTGATCGCGGTGCGAGCTCCGCAAATCGGTAAACGACAGCATGATGCCGGTCGCCCCGAGCGCAAGCACGATCACGCTGCCGGGGATGAACAGGGACCTGACGCGTTTCGCCAGTGCCTTCCGCACACTTCCTGACGCGACATCGCCGGCCGCAGCACCGACAGCCGCCTGCCCGTGCTGCTCGCTTGCGGCCTGGGCTGCACGTCGCGCCGCGATGATGAAGTTCGGCCGTGCCCCCGATTCCCCGGCACGATCGGCCGGCAGCGGACCCAGCATTGCCTGCGATGCAGCAATGCGTTCGGCGGTGCTGCGGCTGGCACGAAAGCGCGGCGGTCCGGCCCCGGGCTCGATCGGCGCATCCGGCGGAAGATTCAGCATGCCGGCCGGCGCCTCGATCAGATTCGGCGCGGCGGGCTGAGCCGGTTCCATCGTCTCGGCCGGCGCGGCGAAGTCGGCCGGTTCGGCCGAGCGCACCGGCTCGATCAGCGGTGATGACCCGAGCCACGGCTCCGCTACACCGTGTTCGGGCCCGTGGTCTGCCGGAACGCGCGCTTCGTCGCCGGCGCTCCCGCCGGCGAAGAAGTCATCGAGCGACGAACCTTGCGGCGTCTCCGGCTCGAATGCCTGTGGTTCCGCCGCAGATGTCTGGCGGTCCGGCTCCAACGCTTGCGAGGCCGGCTCCACCGCCTGCCCGGCGGCCGGTTCGATGGCGCCGAAGAGTCCGGGCGGCGGAGCCGCGGGCTGCGCGTCGATGCCGGCCGCCTTCCGGATCTCGTCGAGCCTGGCGATGAGCTCTGTCATGCCGTGCTCGATCGCCTCCAGGTTTCCAAGCCGCGCTTCGGACGCGCCAAGCTTTTCTCCAAGCTCCGCGATCCGCTGTTCCAACGGCCCGATATCCACGCGGGCCGGCGCAGTCTCTTCGAGGCGGTCGAGCTTCATCGCGATCGCCCGCATGCGCTCGTCGAGCGCCGCCAAGGTCGGCTGGTCGATGCCTTGGACATTCAGGCGTTCAATCGTATCGGTGAGATGCCCAATTAGCGCCTCCAGCGGCGCAAACGCTGCGGAATCGGCCTGCGGCGACTGCAGGTGTTCGATCTTCTCGGTGAGATGCCCGAGCTGCGTCTCCAAAGGCGCGAAGGCCGCAGGATCGGCCTGCGGCGGCTGCAGGCGGTCAATCTTGTCACCGAGTTCGCTGATATGCGCCTTGATAGGCGCGAACATGGTCTCGTCGTTGGCGAGAAGATCGAAGCGGTCGAGCTTATGCACGATCGAATCAATCAGTGGCTCGATCGCCGGCGCCGGTACCTGGTCAGCTTTCGCATTGATGGTTGCGGCAATCCCGCTGACTTCCCTTTCCAGCGCCAGGAGAAGGTCGTGGTCGAGCGAAGCCGGCGCGACCGCGGAGACACTCGGCAAGTTGCGATCGATCTTTTCGCCGAGTTCCCGAACCTCGTTGACCAGCGCGGCGAGCGCGTCGCCAGAGGCGACCTGGGTCACGATGCTGCGCAGCGAGTTGGTGGCTGCATCAAGCTGCTGCAGCGTCAGCGGATCCATGCCGGCGCTGCTGATCTGATCGACCTTGTACGACAGCGTCTGCACCGCCTCGCCCAACTCGATCGGCGCGAGATTGCTGATGGCATCGCGGATCTCGGCTAGCCCCTGCTCGAGCTTGGCGAGCGACGCGGTATCAGTGCTGGCATCGCGGGTGGAGTCGAGCCGGTCGCTCAGAACATGCACTTCCTGCTCCAGCGCATCGAAGGCGCTACGCGGCACGAGGATATCGAGCGTCGCCGCAATGCCGGCAAGTTCCTGCCGCAGCTCGGCGATGAGTTCTTCGGCGCGACAGGGTGAGCGCAGGATTTCAAGCTGCTTGGTAATCAGCTTGAGCTGCTGCTCCAAGCCGCCGAGGTCGAGCGCGCTGCCGTGATCGAACGCGCTGCCGACCGCTGGCGTCTGTGCTGCATCCGTCGCCGGGTCGACAACCGGCGCGCTCACAGCCGGCGGAAACATTGTGGGGCCGTCGGGTTCAGCCTCGGCAAGCACGCGTTGGCGTGCAAAGATTTCGGCGATGGCGACTTCGACCGGGTCATCTGCCGCGTCGGCTGCCGCGTCCGCCGACTGACCGGCGTCCATCCGCGTCACCAGCCGGGCGAGTTGACGCGTCAGTGTGTCGAGGCGGTCGCACAGCTGCTCAAGATCATGATCGGGTTCGAGGGGGAGGCGGGCATCCTCGTTCGACCGGGGCGGATCCGGGAAGACCGGCCGGCCCGCCGCGGGCATTTCCGCCGCCCCGGTATGCTGCGCTCGAGGAGCTTCATCGGCCGCGTTCGCCGTGCGCGGGGCATTGTTGGCGGGAATGACGGTATTGAGCCAGTTGCGCAATGCCGGCGCGCTGAGACCCTGGGCTGCGGAGGCCGCCGGTTGCGCCTCGCTCGGCTCTTCCGGAATATGCGCGCGCGCCCTTGCCATTGTGTTCTTCCAACCCATGAACTATCGACCAGAGCCGTCGCCTCGCGCCAGAGCGGGACTTTTCTTAACAAACGATGGATCAGTACCGATCGTCGCGGGCCCGAACCGACTTTCGGCGAAATACAGTAAATAAGCAGTTAAGCCGCAGGCGTTTCGTTGGCGTGTGGCGGGGCGTGTGGCATTGGCGCCGCTGAGTCCGACCATGGACGGTGGAAATTTATCGGCTTCAGATAAATTGTGATTCGTAAGTTTCTATCCGATGAAGTATAGCTTTCAATGAAATCTAAGTAAGTCATTTTGGTTGTCTAGCCAATATAGACTATCCTTTGCGACTAGAGCAGGGGCAAACAATGTCAATTGAAGGGTCGGAAACTTCCGAAAATGGTGTTGCGAGAGTCGATGCGGCGACGAATTGCGCCACCACGCCAGTAAATCTTCAATTATATGCCATCGGCGACCTCGCGCTCGAATACGGCGTCACGCTGCGCGCGCTGCGGTTTTATGAGAGCAAGGGATTGCTTAAGCCCCGACGGAACGGCGCGTCGCGCCTCTATTCGGAAGACGACCGGCGCCGGCTGAGGCTGATCATCAAGGGAAAGCAATTAGGCTTCACCCTGCGGGAAATCATCGACCTCGTGGCCAGAAGTACCAATGTCAGCACGCCGAACGAGCTCGGGCTGACGCGCGCGCAATGTATCGAGCAAATCAAGCTGCTGGAACGCCAGAAACGCGAAATCGAGGGTGCTATTCTCGAACTGCGGCGAACCTATTCGTCGCTTTGCAAACGCGAGACCGGCGGGAACCCGGCGCATTGGGGCCGAAGCGCCACCGCTGACCGGACGAGCCGCGCAGGTTGATGCCATCTTGCCGTGCGGTGAAAGCCGCCGAGAATTCCGTTTCGGTGGAATCGGAAATCGCTCCATCTCTCTTGGCTGATCGCATTTTCTGCGGGCCGAACCGGCATCAACCCCCGGATCAAGTTCCGGGGGCAGGCTTCGCTGCAAACCGCTATGTGCCGGTGAACTGCGGCTTGCGCTTTTCCATGAAAGCGCGGCGACCTTCGACATAGTCGGCGCTGACAAAGCAGGCGCGAACCAGTTCGTCGCAGCGGGCGAGATCGCGTTGTGATTCGTCCTTGATCGCTTCCCCGATCGCGAATTTTGCCGCCCGGATGGTGAGCGGCGCATTGCCGGCGATCATCGCGGCGGTATCGCGGACGAAAGTCTCGAGGTCGCCCGCCGGCAGCACCCGGTTGACGAGACCCATGTCGCGCGCTTCCGCGGCCGTGAACTGGCGGGCGGTGAAGAATATTTCCTTCGCAAAGGCCGGGCCCACCAGATCGACGAGCTTCCTTAGGCCGGGATAGACATAGCCCAGCCCCAGCTTTGCCGCAGGCACGGCAAAACGCGAATCGTCGGAGCAGAAGCGCAAATCGCAGCAGATCGCGAGCGCGACCCCGCCGCCGAGGCAGTAGCCGGCGATCTGCGCAATCGTCGGCTTCGGATAGTCGTAAAGCGTCGTCGTCGTACGGTCGACCACCGCGTTATAGGCATCGATCGCGGCAACATTCGCCCGCTCATCGTCGAAGCGGGAGATATCGGCACCGGAAACGAAAGCCTCGCCACCGGCTCCCGAGAGCACCACGACGCGCACCGCCTTGTCATCGGCGAAGTTGTCGAGCGCCCGCCCCGCCGCCTCCCACATGTCGAGCGACAGCGCATTGTGCCGCTCGGGATTGTTGAAGATGAGCCGGCCGATACCCTCCTCGACCTGCGCCAGCACTTTGTCGGTCTGCGTCATCTTTCCAGTCCTTGCTTCCGGTGGATCGGATGGTGCTCAAATCGCTTTTCCCCATCCCATAGAGCATTTTCCGGCGAAGCGGGGG
>CAZTTL010000041.1:13102-17366 GCA_964616635.1 uncultured Rhodoplanes sp.
GACCACTCAAGAAGAAAGAGAGCGAATCCCGATTCCGTATGACGGAATTCGCTCTACCGCGATCATTCCGAAGCCGAAGCCAAAATCTTCATCAGGACAGGCGGGCCGGACGTTTCGCGCGTCGCGCTCGGGGCGAGGTCGCACCCTGTGGCAACGCTGCTTGCAATTGTGAAGAACGCGTGAAGGCTCTACCGCTCCTCGTGGTGATGTCGCCCCGGCGCGGTCCGCGCACGCCCAGGCCGAAGCCGGCCGCATCGCAGCCCTCGCCTTAACTGCAAGGTTCTGTTAGAGGCGAACAGCCTATATATCTTTGACCAGATTGCGTCCCACCCTGTTCGACGCGGGAAGCGCCGCCGATCGCCCATGTATGAATGGCTGCAGGCTGCCGCGGAGGCCTTCGACCGGCGCATCGGCTGGCATCGATTTGGCGTTGCGCTGAGCATCACCATCATCGCTGGCGCCGCTGTGGTCTTATACCGCACGCTCAGCGATCTCGATCCGCATGAAGTGATTTTGGCACTCCGCGCTCTCTCCACGCGCGACATTATCCTCTCGGCCGGCTTCGTGACACTCGGTTATATTACGCTGACGTTCTATGACGTTTTCGCGCTCCATACGATCGGGCGCCGGGACGTGCCGTATCGGGTCGCCTTTATTGCCGGATTCACGAGCTACTCGGTCGGGCATAATGTTGGCGCCAGCGCCTTTACCGGCGCCGCCGTCCGCTACCGCATCTACTCCCATCACGGGCTTTCCGCGATCGAGGTGGCGAAAATCTGCTTCGTCGCGGGGTTCACCTTCTGGCTCGGCAACGCGACCGTCCTCGGCCTCGGAGTGGTCTATGCGCCGGAAGCGGCCTCGGCCATCGACCGCTTGCCGCCCGGACTCAACCGGGCCCTGGCCGTCGTTATCCTGCTGGTGCTTGCCACTTATGTTGGTTGGGTCTGGCGCACGCCGCGCATTATCGGACGCAGCAATTGGGAACTGACGCTACCGAATGGGCCCTTCACGCTGGTACAGATCGCCATCGGCATTGTCGATCTCGCTTGCTGCGCCGCCGCCATGTACATGCTGGTGCCAAGCGATCCGTATATCGGGTTTGTCACGGTAGCGACAATCTTCGTGTCGGCAACCCTGCTCGGCTTTGCCAGCCATTCCCCGGGCGGTCTCGGCGTGTTTGACGCTGCGATGCTGGTCGCCCTCTGGCAGTATGAAAAGGAGGATCTCGTCGCCGGCCTGTTGCTTTTCCGGCTTCTCTATTATCTCACCCCATTTGCGATCGCACTCGTGATTCTCGGCGTCCGCGAGGTGTGGTTGAACATGACAAAATCAGGGTCCGAATCCGGCTCTCAGGCCGCGCCTCACGGCCCGCCCCATAGCGAAGCCGGCAGCCGCATTGGGAAAAGCAAATGCGATCCCGCCTGACCCGCATCGGGGACCGGCTATCGCCATGCCGGTCGCGAAGCGGTGGCGGATCATGACCAGCCCTCGTCCGAATCGGCACCGTTTGTTTGATCGGCCGTGCAGGTAACGCGGGAGGCAGCGCTTACAATGCTCTTTTCGGACGGCCGACCCACCCCACTGAAGGAGCCGCGGCAGGCCTGGTGGCGACGGCTGCGCAAAGTCCGTTTTGTCCTTCCGGTCACCGCCGGCTTTCTGTTGCTGATGCATCTGAGCGGCGAGTTATCGCTCGCCCAGGGCCTGGTCGGCTTCGCGGTGATCGCCGCGGCAGCCCTGATCGAGGCCTACGGCGAACCGGTCGGCGATGGTGCGATCCACGCGCGCGACGATGTCGGCGTCAGTCTGATCGATCTCATTGATGCGGTCATTGCCGGACTGCCCGATCCGGTCATCGTGCTTGGCCGCGACGGCATTGTGCACGCGTTCAACGCCCGAGCGCTCGATCTCGCGCCGGCATTGATGCGGGGACAGCTCCTGTCCTTCGCCTTGCGGAATCCAAGCGTTCTTGAAGCGCTGCGCCAGGCCAAGGACACCAAGACCGGTCTCCGTGTGGAATTCTTCGAGCGCGTGCCGGCCGATCGTTGGTCCGAGGCGGTGATCACCCCCATCGAGGTCAAAGCCTCAGTCCGCACCCGCGAGCTTCTCGTCATCGTCTTCCATGACATGACAACTTTGCGACAGATCGAGGAGATGCGCGCCGATTTCGTCGCCAATGCGAGCCACGAATTGCGCACCCCGCTCGCTTCTTTGTCGGGCTTCATCGATACGCTGCTCGGCTCGGCGCGGGCCGACCCGGAGGCCCGTCAACGCTTTTTGGGAATCATGAAAGATCAGGCCGACCGCATGGCACGCGTGATCGACGATCTGCTCTCGCTCTCACGTATTGAACTCAAGGCGCATGTGTATCCGGAAGCCGCCGTCGACCTCGTCTCCATTATGCGGCAGGTGGCTGATGCATTGCATATGCTGGCGCAGGACCGCGGGGTGACGCTCGAACTCGATTCCGTCCCAGGCAAGGCCATGGTGCTCGGCGACCGTGACGAGTTGATCCGGGTATTCGAGAACCTGATCGAGAACGCCCTCAAATACGGTGCCAGCGGCAAGCGGGTGGAGATCAAGCTCGGCCGCGAGACGGCCGGCGACAGCGAAGAGGCGGTCGCTTCGGTTCGTGATTACGGGCCCGGTATTGCACCCGAACACCTGCCGCGGCTGACGGAGCGCTTCTATCGGGTCGACGTCGCCGAGAGCCGCGCGCATGGGGGCACCGGGCTGGGGCTCGCTTTGGTCAAGCATATTCTCCAGCGCCACCGCGGCCGCTTGCTGATCGAAAGCTCGCCCGGCATGGGGGCAACTTTCACCGTCCGCCTGCCCATCGTGTCAACACCCCGAGATTCATAAAATCACAATCTATATCAATGCGATAGATTGTCATGCCGCTGTCATCTCAGGCTCATAGAACGGTGACACGCCACGCGTAGGAGTAGTCCGCGGTTTCGGACTTGGCGGCTACGAATCTTCGTGTGGTGCTGGGGCTTTACCGTCACTGACGTGGGTCACGTCGCGATCGATTGCGCAGCAAAAACAAGTATGCCCGCTCAGTGGGCGCAGGCACCGTCTGCGTCGAGACAGAAGCGCAGGTTTCGCTGCGTCGCTACAAAAGCGCAGGTCTCGCTGCGTCGCTATAGAAACTCGGAGCAACAGGAGAGCATTCCGTGAAACTCTACCGCAATATCATCGCGGCCGGCGTGGTCGCGCTTGCCGCCGCCACAACGGCACATGCCGCCGATATTTCCGGCGCCGGCGCTACGTTTCCCTATCCGATCTACGCCAAGTGGGCCGATGCCTATAAGAAGGAGACCGGTCTCGGGCTGAACTATCAGTCGATCGGCTCGGGCGGCGGCATCAAGCAGATCAAGGCCAAGACGGTCACCTTCGGCGCTTCCGATAAGCCGCTGCCCGGCAAGGAGCTCGATGAGACCGGTCTCGCGCAGTTCCCGATGGTGATGGGCGGCATTGTGCCGGTGGTGAACCTCGAAGGCATCAAGCCGGGCGAACTCGTCATTGACGGCCCGACGCTCGCCAAGATCTTCCTCGGCGAGATCAAGCAGTGGAACGACCCGGCACTGAAGAAACTCAACCCGAGCGCCAAACTGCCCGATGCGGCGATTGCCGTCGTGCATCGGTCGGACGGCTCCGGCACGACCTTCAATTTCTCCTACTACCTGGCTGATGTCAGCCCGGGCTGGAAGACCAAGGTCGGCGTCAACACCTCGCTGCAATGGCCGGTCGGCATCGGCGCCAAGGGCAACGAAGGTGTCGCCAACAATGTCGGCAACACCAGGGGCTCGATCGGCTACGTCGAATATGCCTATGCCCTGCAGAACAAGCTGACTTACACCAAGATGATGAACAAGGCCGGCAAGACCGTCGCGCCGACTTCGGAGGCGTTCCAGGCAGCCGCAGCCAATGCCGATTGGAAGTCTCAGCCCGGCTACGGCGTCATCCTAGCCAACCAACCCGGCGCCGAGTCGTGGCCGATGACGGCGGCAACCTGGATCCTGATGTACAAGAAGCCGGCGGATCCGGCGGCTTCGGCCGAGGCGCTCAAGTTCTTCGCCTGGGCCTACAAGAGCGGTGGCAAGATGGCCGAGAAACTCGACTACGTGCCGATGCCGGCTAACGTCGTCAAGGACATCGAGGCTTATTGGAAGAACGAAATCAAGGATGCCAGCGGCAAGCCGATCTTCGCGGCGATGTGAGTGAATTCAAGCGTGGAAAAGGCGCCGTCCGGCGCCTTTTCCTT
>CAZTTL010000042.1:0-17117 GCA_964616635.1 uncultured Rhodoplanes sp.
AGTCGGTCGGCAATGTGATCGACCCGTTCGCGCTCGCCGATGCCTATGGCGTCGACCAGCTCCGCTATTTCTTCCTGCGCGAAGTGCCGTTCGGCCAGGATGGCAATTACAGCCATGAAGCAATCGTCGCCCGCATCAATGCCGACCTCGCCAACGACCTCGGCAATCTGGCGCAGCGCTCGCTCACGATGGTCGCCAGGGCGTTCGGCGGCGAGCTGCCGGCGCCCGGCGCCTTCACCGAGAATGACCAGGCGATCCTTGCCGCTGCCGATGCACTGATCGGCAAAGCGCGCGAGGCGATGGCGACGCAGCAGCTCCACCAGGTGCTCAATGCGGTGTGGGCGGTGGTCGCCGAGGCCAACCGCTATTTCGCCGGCGAAGCGCCGTGGGCGCTGGCCAAGATCGACCCCGCGCGCCAGGGCACGGTGCTTTACGTCACCGCCGAAGTGCTGCGGCAGATCGCGATCCTGGCGCAGCCCTTCATGCCGGACTCGGCAGCGCGCCTGCTCGACCTGCTGGGCGTCGCTGCAGATGCCCGCGAATACTCGACACTCGGCGGCGCCACGCGGCTTGCTCCCGGCGCGAAGCTGCCGGCGCCGGCGCCGGTGTTCCCGCGCTATGTCGAACCGACGACGGAGGCCGGCCGCTCCTGATGAGCGACGGTACTTCTCGGCGGTGGCCTTCTGCTTTCCTTGGTCACCCACGACCGTCAGTGCCAGGCAACACTTGTCATCAAAAGCAATGCGTTGCCTTCTGTTCGCCATGCGCGTTGCTGATTCGCCCAACATCGGTCTGAATCGGTTCACTTAAGTAGCCGCCGCGAGTTTTGGACTGCGCGGGGTGGACGGGCATGATTGCGGTTGTGGGACTGGCTTTTGAGGCCCGGATCATTGCCGGACCGGGGGTGCGCGTCGTCTGCAGCGGCGACGGACGCAACCTCTCGCAGTCACTCGCCTTGGCCATCGATGAAGTACGCGCGGCAAAAGACGGGCGTCTCGGCCTGATCAGCTTCGGCGTTGCCGGCGGGCTCGATCCACGCCTCGATCCCGGCACCTGCATCGTCGGATCAACCATCCTGTCCGGGACAGCCATCATCGACACGGACCAGCCCTGGTCACAGCGGCTTTTGCGAATGATTCCTGACGCCGTGTACGGCCCGATCGTCGGCGTTCCGGCGCCGATCACCTCCCGCGAGGCGAAGCGCATCCTGTTTCAGGAGACCGGAGCCGTGGCCGTTGATATGGAGTCGCACATCGTCGCGGCAACCGCTGTTCAGCACAATATTCCCCTGGCTGCGATTCGCGTCGTCACCGATCCGGCCGGGCGCTCGTTGCCCGCCTGCGCGGTTGCTGCCATGCGTGCGAACGGCACCGCCGATATCGCAGCCATGGTCCGTTCGGTTCTGAGACGACCAAGTGAACTGCTGGCGCTGTTGCGCACCATGCTTGACGCTTACGCGGCGCGGGACGCGCTGCTGCGCGGACGGCGATTGCTCGGGCCGCATCTCGGCTCAGCAGAAAATCGGAACGCTGGAGCTGGAGTCCTGCTGACGCCAGTCCTGCCGACGCCGGTAAGCGATCAGGCGGTCCGTCGGTTCGTGAAGGAAACGTGATGATCGACGCTGCCTCTCTTTTCGCCGCGCACGAGTCCGAGCGCTACGACCTGCACCGTCGTCACCTCAATGAGCAGATGGTTCGGATGCTGCGGACCATCGGCTACGATGTCCGGTTCTGTCGCGGTGAGGGAGCCTATCTCTATGATGCGAGCGGCACCCGCTACCTCGATCTGCTCAGCGGCTTCGGCGTCTTCGCGCTCGGGCGCAATCACCCCGCTTTGCGTCATGCGCTGATCAGCGTGCTTGGGGGCGAACTACCTAATCTCGTGCAATTCGATGTCTCCACCCTTGCTGGGATTTTGGCCGAACGGCTGCTCGCGCGGGTCCCCTATCTCGACAAGGTTTTCTTCGCCAATTCCGGCACCGAAGCGGTCGAAGCTGCGATCAAGTTCGCCCGTTGTGCCACCGGCCGCGGTGGCCTCGTCTACTGTGAGCACGCCTTCCACGGGCTGACCTACGGCGCTTTGTCGCTCAATGCCGACGATGTCTTCCGGCGCGGCTTTGAACCGCTGCTGCCGGACTGCATCAGGGTTCCGTTCAACGACCTCAATGCGCTCGAGCAGGCGCTGCGTTCCCGCGACGTGGCCGCCTTCATCGTCGAGCCGATCCAAGGCAAAGGCGTCAACCTTCCCGCCGATGACTACCTGCAAAACGCTGCCGCCTTGTGCCGGCGTGCCGGGACCTTGTTCGTCGCCGACGAGATCCAGACTGGTCTCGGGCGAACGGGGCGGTTTCTCGCGGTCGAGCACTGGAATGTCGAGCCGGACATGGTGCTGCTGGCGAAAGCGCTGTCGGGCGGCCACGTTCCGGTCGGCGCGGTGCTGCTGCGCAAGCCGATCTTCGACAAGTTGTTCAACCGGATGGACCGCGCCGTGGTGCACGGATCGACCTTCGCGAAGAATGATCTCGCGATGGCAGCCGGCATCGCGACGCTCGACGTGCTTGACGCCGAGCGGTTGATTGAGAACGCCGCCGATCGCGGCGAGCAGCTCTTGCGCGCGCTCAAGCAGATGATGCCGCGCTATGAAATGCTCAAAGAGGTTCGTGGCAAGGGCCTGATGATTGCCGTCGAATTCGGGCCGCCGCAATCGCTTCGGCTGAAGGCCGCGTGGAGCCTGTTGGAGGCCGCGACCAAAGGGCTGTTCTGCCAGCTCATCACCATCCCCCTGTTCAAGGAGCACAAGATCCTCACCCAAGTGGCGGGCCACGGCAGTCACGCGATCAAGCTGCTTCCACCGCTGGTACTGTCGGAAGCGGATTGCGAATGGATCGTGTCGGCTTTCGAGAGTGCCATTGCCGCGAGCCACCGCGTACCCGGAGCCGTATGGTCGCTCGGCAAGACGCTGGCCGAGCATGCGCTGCGTACCAATCCGAAATCCTCGGCGGCTTAGGGCCAGTTTCGTTCTGATGGAATCGGAATTCGTTACCTTCCGTTGCGCGGCGGGAGGTCGGTCTTCACGTCACTCTTGACGCTGCGTGGGGCAGGGGGCACGTGTGAGCCGACCGCGGGCTTTTGGCCTGCAGCGAGCAACCAGACCCTTCCTGCGTGCCGAACGATGGCTCGCGCATCAGTCGAGCAATCAATTGAGATACGATCATGCTCATCGATAGCCACTGCCATCTCGAATTTCCTGAGCTGCAGCGCGAGATCGACGCGGTCGTCGCGCGCGCAGAAACGGCCGGCATCGCGCGCATGGTCACGATCTCAACGCGCGTGCGCCGGCACGACGCGCTGCTCGCGATCGCCGAACGTTTTTCTCCGGTCTACTGCTCGGTGGGCACGCATCCGCACCATGCCGCGGAAGAGAGCGACGTGACGCTTGCCGAGCTGCGCGAGCGCGCGGCGCGGCCGAAGGTCGTGGCGATCGGGGAGGCGGGGCTCGATTATTATTACGACCGCAGTCCGCGCGACGTGCAGGAGCGCGTGTTCCGCACCCACATCGCCGCGGCGCGCGAGAGCGGCCTGCCGCTGGTCATCCACACCCGCGACGCCGACGCCGACATGATCCGCATCCTCGAGGACGAGACCGGCGATCGGAGTTTTGCCGCGGTGCTGCACTGCTTTTCTAGCGGGCGCGAACTCGCCGAGCGCGCGATCGCGCTCGGCCATTACATCTCCTTCACCGGCATTCTGACCTACAAGAAATCCGACGAGCTGCGCGCGATCGCGGCTTCGCTGCCGGCCGACCGCATCATGGTGGAGACGGACTCGCCTTACCTCGCCCCGCAGTCACGGCGCGGCAAGCGCAACGAGCCGGCTTTCGTGGTCGAGACCGCGCAGGTGCTGGCGGACACCCGCGGCGTTTCTTTCGACACGATCGCGCAGGAAACCACCGACAACTTCTTCCGCCTGTTTTCCAAGGTGCCGCGCCCAGCCGCGGCTGCAGCATGATCGTGCGATCAGTTCTAATGCCGGCGCCCGGCGCGGCTCCTTTACCCTCTCCCCTGGCGGGAAAGGGTGCCCGAGTGAAGCGAGGGCGGGTGAGGGGGGAGGCGGATGCTTTCGTTAAGACCCCTCACCCGGCTCGGACTTCACGTTGTTCAGTCCTTGCCGCCCTCTCCCGGAAGGGGAGAGGGCAAGACACGTGCTCGATGATCGACGTCGGATCACCTGCATGACCTTGGCCTTCACGATTCTCGGCTGCGGCTCTTCCGGCGGCGTGCCGCGGCCGGCGCTCGGCTGGGGGCGGTGCGATCCGCGCAACCCGAAGAATCGGCGGCGGCGCTGCTCGCTGCTGGTCGAGCGCCGCGGCCCGCGCGGCAAAACCTCGGTGCTGGTCGACACCTCGCCCGACCTGCGCGAGCAGCTCATCGATGCCGAGGTCGACTGGCTCGACGGCGTGCTCTACACCCACGAGCATGCCGACCATACCCATGGCATCGACGACCTGCGCGCGCTCTACATGAAGCACCGGCGCCGGCTCGACATGTATGTTGACGAGACGACTTGGCGGGTGCTGTTCATGCGCTTCGGCTATTGCTTCGTCACGCCGCCCGGCAGCAACTATCCGCCGATTGCCAAGCACCATCGCATCAGGGCGGGTGAGCCGGTCGCGATCAAAGGGGAGGGCGGGCCGATCACGGTGCTGCCGTTCCTCCAGGACCATGGCGACATTCCCTCGCTCGGCTTCCGCTTCGGCGATGTTGCCTATTCGAGCGACCTCGTCGACCTGCCGGAGGAGAGCGTGGAGGCACTGGAAGGGCTCGACCTGTGGATCGTCGATGCGCTGCGCGATTCACCCCATCCGAGCCATTTCAGCGTCGAGCAGGCCTTGGCGTGGATCGAACGGCTGCAACCGAGGCGGGCGATCCTCACCAATATGCACAGCGATCTCGACTTCGAGGCGCTGAAGGCACGCCTGCCGCCGCACGTCGAGCCGGCCTATGACGGGCTGCAAGTGGTGATGGAATACGCCCAGGCGGCCTGAAACCGGGCTTGCCGCCGGAACCAACTTTCATGCTCGATGGGCGCGCCTCACCCCATGCGGTCCTGCGGCGCCTTGCGGCTCGCACGGGCCATGCGTAAGTAAATCATGCCATTTCGAGGCCCCTGACATGGTCGTCGTGCTCGATACCGTCAACGCTCCGTCTGTTCGGCCACGGCACCCGGAAAAGGCCGGGCGACCCGATGCGCCGCTCTTGCCCAAGCCGACCTGGCTGCGCGTCAAGGCGCCGGTGTCCCGTGGTTTCGGCGAGACCCATGGCATCGTGCGCGCGAACGGTCTGCACACTGTCTGCGAAGAAGCGGGCTGCCCCAATATCGGGGAATGCTGGGAGAAGAAGCACGCGACCCTCATGATCATGGGGGACACCTGCACGCGCGCCTGCGCCTTCTGCAATGTGAAAACCGGGCTGCCCGGCCCGCTCGATCCGGATGAGCCCGAGCGCGTCGCCGAGGCGGCCGCCAAGCTCGGCCTCGCCCATGTCGTCGTCACCTCGGTTGACCGCGATGATCTGCCCGACGGCGGGGCGGCGCATTTCGCGGCGGTGATCCGCGCGCTGCGGGCGCGCTCGCCGGCGAGCACGATCGAGGTCTTGACGCCCGATTTCCTGCGCAAGCCGGGGGCGATCGAGACGGTGGTCGCGGCCCGCCCCGACGTATTCAACCACAATCTGGAGACCGTCCCCTCGCGCTACCTGTCGGTGCGGCCGGGCGCCCGCTATTTCCACTCGATCCGGCTGCTGCAGCAGGTCAAGGAGATCGACCCGTCGCTGTTCACCAAGTCGGGGATCATGCTCGGCCTCGGCGAGACTCGTCCCGAGGTGTTGCAGGTGATGGACGACCTGCGCTCGGCCGACGTCGATTTCCTCACCATCGGCCAGTATCTGCAGCCGACCCGCAAGCACCACCCGGTCGAGCGCTTCGTCCCGCCGGAGGAGTTCAAAGCCTACGAGACCACGGCTTATGCCAAGGGCTTCCTGATGGTCTCGGCGTCGCCGTTGACACGATCCTCCCACCACGCTGGCGACGACTTCCAGCGTCTCAAAGCCGCGCGCGCCGGCAAGTGGTAGGCCGATGCCGAAATTCAGGGCCAGGCGCC
Organism: uncultured Rhodoplanes sp.; assembly: GCA_964616635.1. Taxonomy (GTDB): domain Bacteria; phylum Pseudomonadota; class Alphaproteobacteria; order Rhizobiales; family Xanthobacteraceae; genus Rhodoplanes. The sequence continues at coordinate 6,157 of CAZTTL010000042.1, forward strand.
GGGTGCGGCATTCTGCGAGCGAAATGTACGACCTTGTCGTCGACATGGAGCGCTATCCGGAGTTTGTGCCGCTGTGCCGGGACATGCGGGTACGCGGCCGCACCAAGGTCGGGGAGGGGGTCGAAGTCGCGACCTCCAGCATGACCGTCGCCTACAAGATGTTTCATGAGGTGTTCACCACCAAGGTCACCATGAACCGGCCCGAGCTCTGGGTCGCGGTCGACTATCTCGACGGACCGCTCAAGGTGTTGGCCAATCGTTGGACCTTTCGGCCCATCAGCGACATCGCGAGCGAGGTCGAGTTTATGATCGATTATGAGTTCAAGAGCCGGATGCTCGGCGCCTTGATGGGCGCGGTGTTCGACCGCGCATTCCGCCGTTTTGCGACCGCCTTCGAAAAGCGCGCGGACCAGATTTATCGCGACAAAGGCCGATTGATCGCGGCGAAGTAATGCGGCCGGTTACGGCTCAAAGCTGTCGGCGAATTCCTGCAGCATTTCGAGCGCCTCGGCGACCGAGGCAAGCCGCACCTCGCGCCTTCCGATATCCCCGAACCGTTTCTCGCGGTGAATCATCCGCCCGTCGCGGGTGGCAGCGGCGAAGTGCACGAGCCCGACCGGCTTTTCCTCGGAGCCGCCGCCCGGACCGGCGATGCCGGTCACGGCGACGACAAGATCGGCAGGCGAATTGCCGAGCGCGCCCGCGGCCATCGCTTCGGCGGCCTCACGGCTCACCGCGCCGTGGCGCTGCAGGAGCGCCCGCGGCACGCCCAGCATGGTCTGCTTGGCGGGGTTGGAATAGCTGACAAAGCCGCGATCGAGCACATCGGACGAGCCGGCAATGTCAATCAGCGTCGCGGCGACGAGGCCGCCGGTGCACGATTCCGCCGTCGCCACTTTCAGCCCGCGTGCACGACAGGTGTCCAGCAAATGCTCCGCCGCCTTGTGCAGGTCGTCCGCGGTGGTCATGGCACGCTCCACGGCAGCCGCACCGTCGCGGTGGCGTAAGCGACGAGCCCCTCGCGGCGACCGGTGAAGCCGAGCTTTTCGCTGGTCGTCGCCTTGAGGCCGACGCGGTCGGGCGTGATGCCGGCAATCTCGGCGATGCGCGCGCGGATTGGCTCCCGATGCGGGCCGACGCGCGGGGCCTCGCAGACGATGGTCACGTCGAGATGAGCGATGATGCCGCCGCGCTGGCGCACGCGATCGACGGCGAAGGCGAGGAAGCGGTCGGAGGAGGCGCCGCGCCACTGCGGGTCGCTCGGCGGAAAGTGCGTGCCGATATCGCCGTCGGCGAGCGCACCGAGAATGGCATCAACCAGCGCATGCAGCGCCACGTCGGCATCGGAATGGCCGGCCACCCCGGTGTCATGCGGAATGCGGACCCCGCCGAGCATCACGTGGTCGCCGGCGGTGAAGGCATGCACGTCATAGCCGCTGCCGGTGCGGATGTCGGTAAGGGCGGCCACCGCGTCGCGCTCGGCGCGGGCAAAATCTTCAGCCGTCGTGAGCTTGATATTGGCCGGGTCGCCAGCAAACACGCCGACTGTCATGCCGGCCCATTCAGCGAGCGCGGCATCATCGGTGAAGTCGTCGCGGCCGGCCGCGCGCGCCTTGTGGTGGGCGTCCAGCAAAGCGGAGTAGACGAAGGCCTGAGGGGTTTGCACCGTCCGCAGGCGCGTCCGGTCGAGCGTCTCGACGACCTGGCCGGCGTCGTCGACCACCTTGACCGTGTCGCTGACGGCGATGCCTGGAATCGCGGCACCGGCGCGGCCGGCGGCGATTGCGCGCGAAATGAGGGCGGCCGACGCAAAGGGGCGGGCGGCGTCATGCACCAACACGATCTCCGGCTCCGCAGCCGCCAGCGCTTTCAGGCCGCAAAAAACCGAGGCTTGCCGCGTCGCACCCCCGGGGACTGCCTCGCGCAAAGCGAGGTCTTTTGCCGCATCGCAAAATCGTCTTAGATCGTCCGGGTGAATGACGGGTTGAACCAGTGTCACGTCCGGATGGGCCGAAAATGCCATCAAGCTTTTTCGGATCGCAGGGACGCCGCCGATCGCCCTGTATTGCTTTGGTAATCCGCCGCCGGCGCGAATCCCGCGCCCGCCGGCCACCACGACTGCGGCGACACCTGCCATGTGTTTTGCTCCTGCCTCTTATGCAGCCCTAGCGCATGGCGCAAATTCACCGCAATCGCAAGCGATGGACTGGGCAGGGTCTAACGGCTTGTTGTTACTTGATACGCGTCGTATATCAATATATTAAAATAATCAGATAATGTAATAATTTAGAATCCGGCCGCTGCGATTTCTGACGTGACAAAAATGCTGCGCTGCACACTTCGCGACGCGACAGACTTGCGTCTGAGCCGGTTTTGTCTAATATGTAAGCAACGATTTTTATCGCCCATTTAGTAGGCAAGAATGATCGCAGGTGCTCCATCATCGGCTGGGCCCGGGCTCACTATCGGGTCATTGGCGTTGCCGAACCGGGTGATCCTCGCGCCCATGTCGGGCGTGACCGACCTGCCGTTTCGCCGGATGGTCGCCGAGCTGGGCGCCGGCCTTGTCGTCTCTGAGATGACCGCCTCCGCCGCGCTCGCCGAAGGCCGCCGTATCGAGTGGCTACGGATCGCCAAGGCCGCAACCGGCATCCACATCGTGCAGCTCGCCGGGTGCGAACCGCACTGGATGGCCGAAGGCGCACGGATCGCCGCCGGCGAAGGCGCCAGCGTCATCGACATCAACATGGGTTGTCCCGCCCGCTACGTCACCGGCGGTGCCAGCGGGTCGGCGCTGATGCGCGACCTCGATCATGCGCTGCGGCTGATCGCGGCGACGGTTGGCGCCGTCGATGTGCCGGTGACGCTGAAAATGCGGCTCGGCTGGGATGCGTCCTCGATCAACGCGCCGGCACTCGCGCAGCGCGCCGAACGCGCCGGTGTCAAGCTCGTCAGCGTCCACGGGCGCACCCGCAGCCAGTTCTTCAAGGGACGTGCCGACTGGAAGGCGGTGCGGGCGGTGAAGGACACCGTATCGATCCCCGTCGTCGTCAACGGCGACATTACCAGCTTCGCGGATGCCGCAGCCGCGCTTGCCCAGTCTGGCGCCGATGCGGTGATGATCGGACGCGGCGCTCAGGGACGCCCGTGGTTTCCCGGCCAGGTCGCGCGCTATCTCGCGGGCCGACGCGGGGGGTGCGGCGAGGGGGCGCCCCCGCTCGGCGACCAGCTTGCTTTGGCGCTGCGCCTCTATGAGGAAAATCTCACGCATTACGGCACCCGCGTCGGGGCGAAGCAGGCGCGCAAGCATCTGGGGTGGGCGCTTGACGTTGCCGCGGCTTCCGCCGGCGCGTCGCCTGAGACGCTTAGAACCTGGCGCCGGCACGTGCTGACCGCACCGGCGCCGGCTGAGACCGGACGGCGCCTTGCCGACGCTTTTTCTGCATTCACTTGGCGGGTGGCGGCATGAGGCTTGTAGCCATGGAAGATCGCACACTCCGGATCCCGCGCAACATGCTGCCGATGACGTCGGGAACTCCGGCAGAGGCGGTGCTCAATTCCCTGCCGCACCCGCTGATCGTGGTGGGGCCGAGCGGCGAGGTGATCGACGCCAATGCCGCGGCAGAGCATTTCTTCGATGTGTCGGCGCCGATGCTGCGCCGGCACGTGCTGCGCGATCTCGTTCCGTTCGGCAGCCCGCTATTAGCGCTGATCGACCAGGTGCGCAGTCGCGGCGCCGCGGTCAATGAATACAAGGTCGATCTCGGCACCCCGCGGACAACGGGCGAGCGGCTGGTCGATCTCCACGTCGCGCCGGTTTCCGAACAGCCCGGCCATGTCGTTGTGATGCTACAGCAGCGTACGATCGCCGATAAAATGGACCGTCAACTCACCCATCGCGGAGCCGCTCGCTCGGTCACCGCCCTCGCCGCCATGCTGGCGCATGAAATCAAGAACCCGCTGTCGGGGATTCGCGGGGCCGCGCAGCTTCTCGAACAGTCGGTCGGCGACGACGACCGCTCGCTCACGCGGCTGATCTGCGAGGAGGCCGATCGCATCGTCAAGCTCGTCGACCGCATGGAGGCGTTTGCCGACAAGCGGCCGGTGGAGCGCGAGCCGGTCAACATCCACGCCGTCCTCGAGCATGTGAAAAAGCTGGCGCAGTCGGGCTTTGCCCGCAACATCCGCTTCGTCGAGGACTACGATCCGTCGCTGCCGGCAATTTTGGGCAATCGCGATCAGCTCATCCAGGTCTTTCTCAACCTCGTCAAGAATGCCGCCGAGGCGATCGGACCAAACGCGACCGACGGCGAGATCCAACTGACCACCGCCTTCCGTCCGGGCGTGCGGCTGTCGCTGCCCGGCAGCAAGACGCGCGTATCCTTGCCGCTCGAGTTTTGCGTCAAGGACAATGGCCCCGGCGTGCCCGACGACCTGAGGCCGCATCTGTTCGATCCGTTCGTCACCACGAAACCGACCGGAACCGGACTCGGGCTTGCGCTTGTCGCAAAGATCATCGGCGACCACGGGGGAATCGTCGAATGCGAATCGCAGCCACGCAAAACATCGTTCTGCGTGCTGATGCCGATGTACACGGGCGATGGCGCCGGGCCGGGCGGCGCTGACTGAAGGGGTCTGATGAGGTGATGATGCCGACGGGACGGGTTCTGGTCGCCGACGACGACGCCGCCATTCGTACCGTTCTCAACCAGGCGCTTTCACGCGCCGGCTACGAGGTCCGCTCCACCGGCAATGCCGCCACCCTGTGGCGGTGGGTGAGCCAGGGGGAGGGCGACCTCGTCATCACCGACGTCGTCATGCCCGACGAGAATGCCTTCGAGCTCTTGCCTCGGATCAAGAAGCTGCGCCCGGACCTGCCGGTCATCCTGATGTCCGCACAGAACACCTTCATGACCGCGATCCGGGCCTCGGAGCGGGGGGCTTATGAATATCTGCCGAAGCCGTTCGACCTCAAGGAACTGATCACCATTGTCGGCCGCGCCCTTGCTGAGCCGAAGGAGCGCGCCTCCAAGGTGTTGCCGCCGGAGGATATGGAGACCATTCCGCTGGTCGGCCGCTCGCCGGCAATGCAGGAAATCTACCGCCTGCTGGCGCGGTTGATGCAGACCGACCTCACCGTCATGATCAGCGGCGAGTCCGGCACCGGCAAGGAACTCGTCGCCCGCGCGCTGCATGATTACGGCAAGCGGCGGACCGGGCCGTTCGTCGCCATCAACATGGCGGCGATTCCCCGCGATCTCATCGAATCGGAGCTGTTCGGCCACGAGAAGGGCGCCTTCACCGGCGCCAATGCCCGCAGCCCCGGCCGCTTCGAGCAGGCCGAGGGCGGTACCTTGTTCCTCGACGAGATCGGCGACATGCCGATGGAGGCGCAGACCCGCCTGCTGCGCGTGCTCCAGCAGGGCGAGTACACGACGGTGGGCGGACGCACCCCGATCAAGACCGATGTCCGCATCATTGCGGCGACCAATAAGGATCTCCGCATCCTCATCCAGCAGGGCCTGTTTCGCGAGGATTTATTCTTCCGGCTCAATGTCGTACCGCTGCGCCTTCCACCTTTGCGCGAGCGCACCGAGGACATTCCCGATCTCCTGCACCATTTCTTCTCGCAGGCCGAGCGCGAAGGTTTGCCAACCAAGCAGATCGAAAAGGCCGCCCTCGATCGCATGAAGCGCTATCATTGGCCGGGCAATGTGCGCGAGCTCGAGAACATGGCGCGCCGGCTCGCCGCGCTTTATCCACAAGAAACGATTTCCATTGCCGTGATCGATGGCGAACTCGCCCAGCCCGCGGCGGCGGTCGCGGCGGACGAGCCGCGGCTTGACGAGAATCTGTCGGCAACCGTCGAACGGCATCTCGCCCGTTATTTCGCCGGTTTCGGCGAGGGCTTGCCGCCCCGCGGCCTCTACCACCGGATCCTGCGGGAAGTGGAACACCCGTTGTTGTCGGCGGTGCTGGTAGCGACCCGCGGCAACCAGATCCGGGCGGCCGAGCTCTTGGGCGTCAACCGCAATACCCTGCGCAAAAAGATCCGCGACCTCGATATCAGGGTCATCCGCACCACAGGATAGCGGGCATTGTGATCGCTTTTGATCGCAGCGCCGCGCTGACCGCCGTGGATTTGTCTCAATTCTGCAACTATTGTTGTAGCTACGCCGCAAACGGCATGCGGAGCTGTCGGAATATTCAATCGCTCACTGCCGTTCGGCTCGCTGAGGGGACCTGATGGCATCGGCCGACGACGCCGCCAGCGCTGAGCTTGGCGGAGGCGCCCAACCTGGAACCGTGACGGGTATCATCGGGCCGATTGTGATCGGCATTGCTTTGTTGTCCGCGCTGGCGACCTTCCTGGTCCTGGCGGGCCTCACCCCGGTCGTGCCGACTCACAATGTCGTCGTCAGCCTCCTCCTGTTCAATGGCGTGGCGGTGCTCCTGCTGCTCGGGATCATCGCCCGCGAGGTCTGGCAACTCGTGCTGGCACGCCGCCGCGGCCGTGCCGGCGCCCGTCTCCATGTCCGCATCGTCCGACTGTTTTCGGTGATCGCCGCCTTGCCCGCGGTGCTCGTGGCGGTTGTCGCCAGCATTACCCTCGATCGCGGCCTGGATCGGTTCTTTTCCGAGCGCACCCGCCGCGTCATCGCTAATTCACTAATCGTCACAGAGGCTTATCTGAGCGAGCACGCGCAGACGCTGCGCGGTGAAATCATGGCCATGGCCTATGACCTCGCGCGGGCGAAGCCTTTGTTCGACCAGGACCGCGATCGCTTCCGCCAATTCCTGACCGGCCAGGCAACCGTGCGCGGCCTGCCTGGCACCATGCTCATTCGCCCCGACCGGAGCACGGTCGAGAAAACCGACATCAAGATCGATCGGGACCTTGTGCTGCCGTCGCGCGAGGCGCTCGCCTCGATCACTGAAACCAATCCGCAGGTGGTCGTCCATCCGGACGGAAACTACGTTTCCGGCACCGTCAAGCTGCGCAATTACGACGACACCTATCTCTATGTCGCCCGCCCGCTCAATCCGGTGGTGATGTCGCAGCTGCGCGAGACCCAGACCTCGGTCAGCGAGTATGCGGCGCTGGAAGCGCGCCGGCTCGGCGTGCAGATCGCCTTCGCGCTGATGTATACGGTCATCGCGCTGACCGTCCTGTTGTCGGCGGTGTGGATCGGATTCAACTTCGCAAACCGCCTCGTGGCGCCGATCCGCCGGCTCATCGGCGCCGCCAATATCGTCTCCACCGGCAATCTCTACGTCCAGGTTCCGGTGCAAAAGTCCGAGGGCGACCTCGCCCAGCTCGGCGAGACCTTCAACAAGATGACCCATGAGCTTCGCACCCAGCGTGATGACATCATGCGCGCGCGCGATCTCATCGACAGCCGGCGCCGCTTCACCGAGGCCGTGCTCGCCGGCGCCAGCGCCGGCGTCATTGGCGTCGATGCGGAGGGCCTCATCACCATCCTCAACCGGTCTGCCGAAAAGCTGATCGGGGCGACCGAAAGCGATGTGCTCGGCCGCCCCCTGGCGGAGGTCGTGCCAGAACTTGCCGGCATCTTTACCTCGGCGCGCGACTCGCCGCAGCGCCTCGTGCAGGGACAGGTCGCCATCAACCGCGAGGGCCGCGAACGCACGGTGTCGGTCCGGGTCACCTCCGAACAGGCCGCCGCCCCCGAGCACGGCTATGTCCTGACCCTCGACGACATCACCGAGCTGGTCGTCGCCCAGCGCACCTCGGCCTGGGCCGACGTGGCGCGGCGCATCGCCCATGAGATCAAGAATCCGCTCACGCCGATCCAGCTTTCGGCCGAGCGGCTGCGCCGCAAATATGGTCGGGTCATTACCGATGACCGCACGGTGTTCGAGCAGTGCACCGACACCATCGTGCGCCAGGTCGAGGACATCCGTCGCATGGTCGACGAGTTCTCGCGCTTTGCCCGCACGCCCAAGCCGGTGATGGCGCCGGAGGACGTTGCCGAAACGGTGCGACAGACGGTGTTCCTGATGCGTGTCGGCAATGCGGATTTCGACATCGATGCCGACCTGCCGGAAGAGAGCATGCCGGCCCAGATCGACCGTCGTTTGATCGCGCAGGCGCTCACCAACATCATCAAGAACGCGACGGAGGCCATTTCGGCGCTGCCGCCGGGCACCGTCGATCGCGGCCATATTCATGTGAGTGCGGCGCGCGAGGGCAGTGATTTCGTCGTCGACGTCGTCGACAATGGCGTCGGCCTGCCCAAGGAGCAGCGCCGGCGACTGCTCGAGCCCTATGTGACGACCCGCGAGAAGGGGACCGGCCTCGGCCTTGCGATCGTCGGCAAGATTTTGGAAGAGCATGGCGGCCGCATCGAGCTTCACGATGCCGCCGAGAAGAACCCCGGCCAGCGGGGCGCATGGATTCGAATGCGCTTCGCCGCCGACCCCGTCCCACCTGCGGCGGGCCAGAAACCACCCAACGGCAATTCCGCCGTCAACAGTACGGGCAGCGACCATGGTGTCTGATATTCTGATCGTCGACGATGAAGCGGATATCCGCGAACTGGTTGCTGGCATTCTCGAGGACGAAGGCTACGGCACCCGCACCGCGCGCGACAGCGACGAGGCGCTCAACGCCATCAATGCGCGCCGGCCGGGCTTGGTTTTTCTCGATATCTGGCTGCAGGGCAGCAAGCTCGACGGCCTTCAACTGCTTACCCAGGTCAAAGGCGAGCATCCGGAATTGCCGGTCGTGATGATCTCCGGTCACGGCAACATCGAAACCGCGGTGGCTGCCATCAAGGAAGGCGCCTATGACTTTATTGAAAAGCCGTTCAAGGCCGACCGGCTGGTACTGGTCGCCGATCGGGCGCTGGAAAATTCGCGACTGCGGCGCGAGGTGAAGGAGCTCAAGCAGCTCTCTTCGGTTCCGACCAATCTGGTCGGCAAATCGGCCGCGATCAATCACCTGCGTCAAACGATCGAGAAGGTCGCCCCCACCAACAGCCGCATCCTGATCGTCGGGCCCTCGGGCGCCGGCAAGGAACTCACCGCGCGGACCATCCATGTGCTCTCGGCCCGCTCCAACGGACCGTTCGTCGTCATCAATGCTGCGGCGATCACGCCGGAGCGCATGGAGACCGAGCTGTTCGGGGTTGAGCAGTCCAATGGCAGCCAGCAGTCCAAGGTCGGCGCATTGGAAGAGGCCCATACCGGCACGCTGTTCATCGACGAAATCGCCGACATGCCGCGTGAGACCCAGAGCAAGATTCTGCGCGTCCTGGTCGAGCAGACCTTTCAGCGCGTCGGCGGCAGCACCAAGGTCGCCGTCGACGTGCGCATCATCTCGTCGACTGCACGCAATCTTGAGGAGGATATCGCCGCAGGAAAGTTCCGCGAGGATTTGTATCACCGCCTCTCGGTGGTGCCGATCCGGGTGCCGCCGCTGGCCGAGCGCCGCGAAGACATCCCCATGATGATCGAGTTCTTCCAGGAGCAGATTTCGCAGGCGACCGGCCTGCCCAAGCGCCGCATCGGCGACGATGCGCTCGCCGTTCTGCAGTCGCATGACTGGCCCGGCAATGTGCGGCAGCTCCGCAACAACGTCGAGCGCCTGATGATCCTGGCCGGCGGTGATCCCGACGCCATCATCACCGCGAGCATGCTGCCGCCCGATGTCGGCTCGATGGTGCCGACCATGCCGCGCGGCAATGGCGGCGAGCATCTGATGGGAATGCCGCTGCGCGAAGCGCGTGAGGCCTTCGAGCGTGAATATCTGCGCGCCCAGATCAGCCGGTTCGGCGGCAATATCTCGCGCACCGCAGAATTTGTCGGCATGGAGCGCTCCGCGCTGCACCGCAAGCTCAAGGCGCTGGGCATGGACTGAGCCGTCGATGGCACGGGTGGTCTATGTCAACGGCCGCTACCGGCCGTATCGCAACGCCATGGTCCATGTCGAGGATCGCGGTTTCCAGTTCAGCGACGGGGTCTATGAGGTCTGCGAGGTGCTCGGCGGCGGCATCGTCGATGAGCGCCGCCATATGGAACGTCTCCAGCGCTCGCTTGCTGCGCTGCGCATCGCGCTGCCGATGCCATTGCGTGCCCTCAGCGGAGTGCTGCACGAGGTGGTGCGGCGCAACCGCGTCCGCGACGGCATCGTCTATCTGCAGGTGACCCGCGGCGTTGCCAAGCGTGAGCATGCCTTTCCCCCGCCCGGCACGGCGCCGACGCTGGTCGTGTCCGCCCGCCGGATCGACCGCGCCCAGGGCGAGCGCACCGCGCAAGCGGGCATTGCCGTGATCACCGTGCCGGAGAACCGCTGGGCCCGGGTCGACATCAAGTCGGTGGCGCTTCTGCCCAATGTGCTTGCCCGCCAAGCCGCGCGCGAGCAGGGGGCGCGGGAAGCCTGGTTCGTCGACCGCAATGGCCTGGTGACCGAAGGCGCGGCCTCCAATGCCTGGATCGTCACCGCGGAGGGCACGGCGATGACCCGGCCGACCGGATACGACATTCTGGGCGGCATTTCCCGAGCGGTGGTCAAGGATGTGCTGGCGGACATTCAGGTCCGACTGGAGGAGCGACCCTTCACGGTGGACGAAGCGCTCGCCGGACGCGAGGCTTTCATCACCGCGGCGACCCAGCTGGTGATGCCGGTCGTGCGCATCGATGGCAAGCCGATCGGGGAGGGCAAGCCTGGCCCCGTCGCCCTTGCGCTCAGACAGGCCTTTCATCGCCATGCGGAGCTGAGCTGATGCGGAAACAACACACTCCTTCACCCCTGTCCCCAAGCTCGGGCTTGCGCTCTTATCTTTGGTACCCTCTAATGCCGAAGCCCACACCTGTCGGCACCATCGGGAGACGGGACCAGCAGGCGCGAAAAAAACTCATCTCGCGAAGGGGTCCGCGAGCAAAACGGAAACAACGGCCATGGCAGCCGATCGATCACAAAATCTACAAGACACCTT
>CAZTTL010000043.1:0-17060 GCA_964616635.1 uncultured Rhodoplanes sp.
TTCGGAGCGAAGCCGGTCTACGGAAAGCGGATCGCTCTCAACCACTGGCCCGTCACGACCTCGCTTCCGCCGCCCCGCATGAGAGAAAATCACCCGCTTAGTCAGCCATAGCTTCGGCCTTGGTCTCGCTCTCTTTCGGCGCGCGGCTTCCGAGCCCCCTTCGCATCCTTCTTCTTCACTATCTTTTTCTTCGCCGCTGCCGGTTTTCTCTTGCCGCCCACGCCGATCAAGAACTCCTCGACTGAATGCCCTTCCTTGATGAGAGCGGACAGCCACCGCGGCATCGCGCCCCGGCTGGCCCACGTCTCGCCGTTCGGCCCGCGGTACTTCGGCGCGACCGTCCTACCTTTCAGCGCGCTTCCACGGCCTACGCTAACTGGCGGCCGCCCACGTCGCTTGACCTCAATGTGCTCGCGCATGAAGCGGTCCGCGAGATCGGCGACCGACAGCGCGCGCCGCCTCGCGTCGCGTTCGGCGAGCGGATCGCCGCCGAGACGAACCGACGTCAGAAAAGTGCGGGCAACCCTGCGCGCTTCGTCGGGTGTCACTCGGTAACAGCGCCCTCGCCGCTCAGGCCCCGCGCGCGGCGAGAACCGCCTGCAAGGAGATGCGCGACCAGTTCCCGATCCGGTCGCGGAAGCTGACATACGAATCGCGTATCTTGCGCGCACTCGCGTTGCGCTCGCCGAGCTCACCGAGAATATCGGTGGCCTGCGCGCGGGCAGCGGTGACAAGGTCCGGCGGAAACGTCTTCAGCCTCACATGATAGCGCTCGACCATCGCCGCGAGCGCCTCGGCATTGAGCCGCTCCATTTCGGCGAGAGCATAGGCCGCCTCGGCCGCACAGGCATGGGCAATAATCGCCCGCATTTCGGCATCGAGCGATTCCCACGCCTTCAGCGCGATGATGCATTCGCCGGTGCCGTTCGGCTTGTTGAAACCCGGGCCGTAATAGAGCGTCGCGACCCGGTAGAGACCAAGCGCGATATCGGTTCCGGGGCCGACAAACTCCGCCGCGTCGAGCACGCCCGATTGCAGGCTGGTGAGGATTTCGCCGGGTGAGGTCGTCTGCGGCGTCGCCCCGAGCCGCCGATAGACTTCGCCCCCGAGGCCGAGCGCGCGGATCGTCAATCCCCTCAGGTCGCCGAGCTCGTTGAGTTCCCGGCGGAACCAGCCGCCCATGCACACCCCGGTATTGCCACCCATGAACGGCTTGACGCCGAACGGCGCGTAGAGTTCGTCCCACAGCGCCTGGCCGCCGCCGGCGTCGACCCAGGCGACATGCTCGTTCGGGGTCAGGCCGAACGGCACGGTGGTGAAGAAGGCGGTCGCCGGCTGCTTGCCCTGCCAGTAGAAGGCGGCGGTGTGGCCCATTTCGGCAACGCCGCCCCCCACCGCATCAAGCACCTCGAAGGCCGGCACCACCTCGCCCGCCGCCTGGACCGTGATCTGCAACCGCCCGCCGGACAGGCTGGCAATTCGCGCGGCAATCCGATCCGCCGACATGCCCGGTCCGGGCAAGCGCCTCGGCCACGACGTGACCATGCGCCAGCGGCGCTGCGGCTGGGCGCGCGCGGCGTGAGGAGCCGCGACGGCGGCAATGGCCCCGGCAGCACCCGTGCTCACCAGCTGTCGTCGTGTCGTCTCCGCCATAGCGCATGCTTCCCAGTTCGAGGACACGCAAAGACGCGTCGCAATCACCACCAGGCATGAAAGTGGTGCACCGGCCCGTGGCCCGACCCGACCTCCAGCCGGCCCGCCGCGGCAATCGCGCGCGTGAGGTAGTCCTTGGCATGGCCCACCGCTGTGGCGAGGGTTTGGCCCTTGGCCAGCCCCGCAGCGATTGCCGAAGACAGCGTGCAACCGGTGCCATGCGTGTTCCGGGTCATTATCCGCGCGGCCGCGAACCGCGTCATCCCGGCCGGCTCGACCAAAAGATCGACGCTCTCGTCGCCGCTTCCATGCCCGCCCTTGATCAGCACCGCCTGCGCACCACACGCCAGCAGCCGCTCGGCTTGCCGGCGCATGCCGTCCTCGTCCCCGGCGACCTCGTCGCCAAGCAGCGCCGCGGCTTCCTGCAGGTTTGGCGTGAAGATGCGGGCGCGCGGAATCAGCTCCCGCCGCAAGGCATCGACCGCGTCGGCGGCCAGCAAGCGAGCCCCGCTTGTTGCCACCATGACCGGGTCGAGCACCACGTTTGCCTGCGGGTATCGATCAAGGCCGGCGGCGACGGCGTCGATCGCCGCCAGGACCGACAGCATCCCGATCTTCACCGCGCCGACCCTGAGGTCGGAAAACACCGCGTCGATCTGCGCCGCGATGAAGGCGGGCGGTACATCGTGGATCGCTGTAACCCCTCGGGTGTTCTGCGCGGTTAGCGCGGTGATCACCGCGGCGCCATAGACTCCGAGCGCCGAAAAAGTCTTCAGATCGGCCTGAATGCCGGCGCCGCCACTCGAATCAGATCCGGCAATCGTGACGGCGATCGGAACCATAGGAAGCGGCCCAGGTCTGGGCGCACCTCAGGTGCGCTTTTCGTGATCTCCGATACGAGCGCGATGCCTCAGCCCCTCACGTCACCTTCGCCCGCGCCAGCAGCGTCGCCCGATCGAGGTCATTCAACGCGTCCAGAATCGCCACCGCAAGACTGCCAGGCCCACGCGCATGCTCAGCCGCGACTTCACCGGCGACGCCAACGATCACTTGACCGGCTGCAACCGCAAGCCAGGGATCGCTTTCCACCGCCAGACAAGCCGCCACCACCGCGGAGCCGGCGCAGCCCATCGCCGTGATCTTGCTCATCCAAGGATGGCCGTTGGCGATGCGCACTGTTCGTTTGCCGTCGGCGATGGCGTCGACCTCACCGGTCAGCGCGATGACTGTGCCGGTGTCGCGCGCGAAATGCGAGATGGCCTCGATCGTACCTTCGGCACCGGCGATCGCGGTGAATTCGTCGTAGTTCAGCCGCACCGCATACGGCCGCAGCCGGATCAAAGCCTGCGCGAAGACAGCACGCGTGGGCGAGCGATCGATGAACACCGGGTCGATCATCCACGGCACGTTCTTTTCGTTCGCCGTATCGACGGCAATTCCAATCGCAGCGCGGCGCGAGTCTTCGAGCGTGCCCAGATTGACGAGCAGCGCATCGGCCCCGATGACGAAGTCGGCGACCTCTTCCGGCGAGATGGTCATCGACGGGATCGCGCCGGCGGCAAGCAGAAGGTTTGCCGTGAAGGCCTGCGCAACCGCATTGGTGATGCAGTGGATCCGCGGACGCCGCGCGCGGAGGCGCTCAAGAACATCGACGGCCGTGCTTCGAATATTGTCGTCGGGCGCTCGCATCTCAGCCGTCCTCTTGCAACCCGGGCCAGAACTGCCTTCGTCGAGCGGGGCCGCCGCCCGGCCGCAGAACGCTTAACCCAATGACGACATAAAGATAGTGCCGCAGCGCAGCGGCGCCGGGAGACAGCGAACGCCACGGCAAGACCTGCCGCCATCCCCGCTTGTCAAAGCGGCACGGTTTTGCTCGATTGCAGTCTAACCAATCGCCGTTCGGCAAACCGCGAACGGCGCAAAATGGTCTCGTACGGATGGGCATCGGTGTAACGAGCTCGTTGCGAGGTCGTCCGAAATTGCCGCAGTCGCGCAATGCAACGCGCTGGAGACGGAAATGATCCCCTTCTTTGTCCAGGTCAAATGTCAGCTCGGCAAGGCCTATGATGTCGCAAACCAGCTTGCTGACACGGAAATAGCCTCGGAAATCTACTCGACGGCGGGCGACTATGATCTCTTGGTAAAGTTCTATGTCGATCGCGACACCGATATCGGACACTTTGTGAACGAGAAGGTTCAGACCATTCCTGGCATCCAGGATACGCGGACGATCATTACGTTCAAGGCCTTCTAGAGCATTTTCCGGCGAACCGGCGTCCGCCACTCCCAGATCAAGCCCGCGGCCATGCTTCGCCGGAAGATGCTTTAGAGCATTTTCAGGCGAAGTGGATACCGGTTCGCCGTCCGAAAATGCGACCACACAAAGAGAAAAGAGCGAAGCCCGATTCTATCAAAACGGGATTCGCTCTGGCGGGCCCCCGGCGCGACCGGCCGACGGCGCATCAGCGAATCGGGTTCCGTCCACCACCGCTGCGGCCGCGCCGGCCCATCGACCGGCGGCAGCGATTTCAGGTAGACGGCCATCGCCGCGCGTTCCGCGGCCGGAAGCTCCGAGGTATTGCGGATCACGTCGCGCATCCTGCCACCGACCGAAGCTCTCACAGCGTGTGCAGGCGCTTGCCCTCCTCGATCGCCGCCCACAGCCGCTCGGACGTCGCCGGCATGTCGACGTGGCGGATTCGATAGGCGCGCCACAGTGCATCGACGATCGCATTCATCACCGCCGGGCAGGCGCCGATCGTGCCCGCTTCGCCGGCGCCCTTGAACCCGAGCGGATTGGTGGCGCAGCGCACATTGCGGGTTTCGAACACAAAGCCGGGCGTGTCTTCAGCGCGTGGAAGCGCGTAGTCGAGCAGGCTCGCGGTGATGAGCTGGCCCGACTCGGAGTCATAGACCGCGCGTTCCAT
This sequence comes from uncultured Rhodoplanes sp., assembly GCA_964616635.1. GTDB lineage: Bacteria > Pseudomonadota > Alphaproteobacteria > Rhizobiales > Xanthobacteraceae > Rhodoplanes. The sequence continues at coordinate 4,581 of CAZTTL010000043.1, forward strand.
CAAGGCCTGACCGATCCCCTGCACCGCGCCGCCGACCACCTGGCCGACCAGCAGCAGCGGATTGAGCGTCACGCCGAAATCATCGACGACGACATAGCTGACGATCGCGGCGCGGCCGGTATCGGCATCGATCTCCACCTCGGCGAGATGGGTGCCATTCGGGAAGGTCGGCGCATCGGGAGAATGCTCGTGCTCGGTCTTGAGGTGATCCGGCTTGGCATGCGGCGCGCGGGCGAGATCGGCAAACGACAATGCGCGATCGGTGCCGACGACACGGACGCCGGCATCGGCAATTTCAAGATCGCCGATGCTGGCTTCGAGCGCCTCTGCCGCGATCATCTTGAGATTGTCGGCAAGTTTTTTGGCCGCGCCTGAGACCGCGACACCGCCACACGGGATCGAGCTCGAGCCGCCGGTGCCGGCACCGCTCGCGATCAGCGCGGTATCGCCCTGGACGACCCGCACATGATGTGGCGGCAGGTGGAGATGGTCGGCGACGAACTGGGCATAGGCGGTGTGGTGACCCTGGCCGGTCGATTGCGAGCCGATATGGATCGTCACCATCCCATCATCGTCGAGCGTGAGCTTGGCGGTTTCCGGCCCGACACCCCCGCACGCCTCGATATAGGTCGCAAGCCCGATACCGCGCAGCCTGCCCTTCTTCTTCGCGGCAGCGGCGCGCTTGTTGAAGCCAGCCCAATCGGCAATCTCCTTAGCGCGCGCCATGTGCTCGGCGAACTCGCCGGTATCGTAAACCTTGCCGGTCGCGGTCCGGTACGGCATCGCCTTCGGCTTGATGAAGTTGCGCTTGCGTAGCGTGTCCGGGGCGATGCCGAGATCGCGCGCCGCGGTGTCGACCAGTCGCTCGATCACATAAGCCGCTTCCGGCCGGCCGGCGCCGCGATAGGCATCGACCGGCACGGTATTGGTGAAGGCGCCGCGCAGCGTGATGCAGCAGACGGGAATATCATAAGCTCCCGGCAGCATGCCGGCGCCGACATAAGGGACATAGGGCGCAAAGTGCGAGAGATAGGCGCCCATGTCGCACACGGTCTCCACCTGGAGGGCGAGGAACTTCCCCTGCTCGTCGAGCGCAAGCTTCGCAGTGGTGACATTGTCGCGGCCCTGCGAATCCGCGAGGAAGTGCTCGATGCGATCGGCGACCCAGGCGACCGGCCGCCCAATTCGCTTGGCTGCGACCGCGGCAAGCGCATATTCGCGATAGGGAAACATCTTGGTGCCGAACCCGCCGCCGACATCAGGGGTGATCACCCGCAACTTCTCGGGCGGGATGCGTAGCACCCGCCCGGCAAGAACCGACTGCAGCAGGTGCACGCCCTGGCTGCCCGCCGTCAGCGCATAGCTGTCGCTCGCCGCGTCGTATTCGGCGAGCACTGCCCGGGTATCGAGGTAATTGGCGACCAGCCGCTGGTTGACGAGCGTGAGCGAGACGGTGCGCGCCGCGCCGGCAAAGGCGGCGGCGGTCTTCGCTGCATCACCGAGCATCATCTCGAAAGCGAGATTGCCGGGAAATCCGGCGCGCAGCCGCGGCGCCTCCGGCTTCAGCGCCTCGACGGCGTCGACGACATGCGGCACCGTCTCCCACGCGACCGCAATCGCTTCGGCCGCATCCTTGGCCTGGTCGATCGTATCGGCAACGATGAAGGCGACCGCGTCGCCGACGTGAAAGGCCGTGTCGCGCACCAGGATGGGATTGTCAGGCGCCTCGAGGCTCATTCCCGGCGGGACCCCGACACATGGCAGGCCGCCGAGATCGGCGACATCGTCCGCCGTCAGGATCAGCCGCACGCCCGGCATCGCGCGCGCCGCTTCCGCATCGAGGCTGATGAGGCGCGCATGGGCATGGGGTGACCGCAGCACCACCGCGCGACCGGCCTCGGGCGGCACCAGGTTAGCGACATAGCGGCCATTGCCACGCAAGAACGCTTCGTCCTCCTTGCGGACGAGGGCTTGCGACATCCCGAATCTCATAGGCGAAACACTCCAGTATCTTTGGACCGCAATGTCCGGGGAGCGCTCTTATCCGCGACTGGCGTCCCCTGCCCTCACTGGGCCGGCTGCTCGGATGCAGCTGCCGGCGGCGGCGAGGCCGGCGGCGTTTCCGCCGTCTTGCGCCTCCGTCCGAGTCCCGCCAACCACCGGCTGACCACGTAGAAGACCGGCGTGAAGATGAGGCCGAACCCAGTCACCCCGATCATGCCCGAGAACACCGCGGTGCCCAGCGTCTGCCGCAGTTCCGCCCCGGCGCCCACCGCCCAGACGAGCGGCGCGACGCCGAAGATGAAGGCCAGCGAGGTCATCAGGATCGGGCGCAGGCGCAGCCGCGCCGCCTCGGTCGCCGCGGCGAGACGGTTGCGGCCGCCGTCCTCGAGCTGCTTGGCGAATTCGACGATGAGGATCGCGTTTTTGGCCGCAAGGCCGATCAGCACGATGAACCCGACTTGCGTCAGGATATTATTGTCCTGGCCGCGCAAAATCACGCCGGTGATCGAGGCGATCAGGCACATCGGCACGATCAGGATGACCGCGAGCGGCAGCGTCAAACTCTCGAACTGCGCCGCCAGCACCAGGAACACGAACACGACGGCGAGCGCGAAGGCAAACATCGCGGTCGAGCCGGCGCGGAGCTGCTGGAAGGCGAGCGTCGTCCATTCGTAGCTGAAGCCGTCCGGCAACGTCTCGGCGGCAAGCTTCTCCATGATGGCGATCGCCTGGCCCTGGGAGTAGCCGGGAGCGGCCGCGCCATCGAGCTCGGCAGCGGGATAAAGGTTGTAGCGCGGCATCCGGAACGGACCAGAGAGATTGCTCACCGTCGTAAATGAGCCGAGCGGCACCGTCTCGCCGAACGCATTACGCACCCTGATCTTGAGGATATCGTTCGGCTCCACCCGATAGGGCGCGTCGGCCTGCACCATCACCCGGAAGGTACGGCCAAGCAGGTTGAAATCGTTGACGTAGGACGAGCCGATGAAGACCTGCAGCGCGGCAAAGACATCGGCGATGTTGACGCGCAGCAGCTGCGCCTTGGTGCGGTCGATATCGAGATAGAGCTGCGGCGTCTGGGTCTCGAACAGCGAGAACACATGGCTCAGGCCGGGCGTTTGCGCCGCGCGCGCCATCATCGCATAGACGGCGCGTTGCAGCGCCAACGGCCCGGCTCCCGCCCGATCCTCGACCATCATGCGGAAGCCGCCGGCATTGCCGATGCCGGACACCGGCGGCGGCTGCACGACAACGATGAAGGCCTCCTGAATCGCCGCATAGCGCTTGAATAGCTCACGCTGGATCGCGTCGGCGCTCTTTCTCGGATCCTTGCTCCGCTCCTCCCAGGGTTCGAGCACAAGAAAGATCGCGCCGGCATTCGGCGCCTGGGTGAAGGTCGCCCCCGAGAAGCCGACGATAGGCACCGCGTGCGCGACTCCAGGGACGTCCAGTGCGATCTCGAGGGCGCGCCGCATCACCGCATCGGTGCGATCGAGTGAAGCGCCGGGCGGAAGCTGGACCGCCGTAATCAGATAGCCGCGGTCGAGCTGGGGAATGAACCCGGTCGGCGTGCGGCTGAACTCGAACAGCCCATAGCTGATGATCGCCGCGTACAGCACCAGCATGAGAACGGCGATGCGCACGATGCGCGCAACCAGCCAGCCATAGCCGTGCGCCAGCGCATTGAAGCCGCGGTTGAACAGCCGGAAGAAGGCGTGCATCGGCCATTCGTACCAGCGGTCGCGGTGCTGCGGATCATGCGGCTTCAAGAAAAGCGCACACATCGCCGGCGACAGCGTCAGCGACACGATCAGCGAGATGACGGTCGCCCCCGCGATGGTGAGTGCAAACTGCCGATAGAACTGCCCGGAAATGCCGGTGATGAAAGCGGACGGCACGAACACCGCGCACAGCACGAGCGCGATCGCGATCAGCGCCGCGCCGACCTCGTCCATGCTCTTGATCGCGGCCTCGCGCGGGGCGAGCCCGGCCGCGATATTGCGCTCGACATTTTCCACGACGACGATCGCGTCGTCGACCACGATGCCGATCGCGAGCACCAGCCCGAACAGCGACAGATTGTTGAGCGAGAACCCAAACATCGCCATGAAGAAGAAGGTGCCGATCAGCGACACCGGGATGGCAACGATCGGAATCAGCGCGGCGCGCCAGGTCTGCAGGAACAGCACGACGACGAGAACGACGAGGATGATCGCCTCCCCGATCGTCTCCAGCACCGCATTGACCGACTGCTGAATGAACTCGGTCGGATTGTAGATGATGTCGTACTTGATGCCCGTCGGGAACCGCTGCGCGATGCGGTCCATTTCCTTTCGGACGCCTGCCGCGGCGGCAAGCGCATTCGACCCAGGCCGCTGGAACAGCGCGATCGCGACCGCCTCATGCCGATCGAGATAGGAGTTGGAACCGTAGTCCTGGGCGCCGAGCTCGATCCGGGCGACGTCCTTGAGCCGCACCACGGCGTCGAGCGTCTGCTTCACCACAATATTGGCGAACTCGGCGGGATCGGCGAGCCGCCCCAATGTCTGCACCGCAACCTGGAACGCCCCCTGGTTGGGCATCGGCGGCTGGTCGAGCACGCCGCCCGCGACCTGGATGTTCTGTGCCTGCAGCGCCGCGACCACGTCGCTCGCGGTCAGCCCCACCGTCTGCAACCGGTCGGGATCAAGCCAGATGCGCATCGCATAGTCGCGACTGCCGAACACCACGAGGCTGCCGACGCCGTCGATGCGGGCGAGGACGTCCTTCACCTCGAGCGTCGCATAGTTCGACACGAACAGCGCATCGCGCGACCGGTCTGGCGAATAGAGATGCACGATCATCATCAGATCGGGCGAGCTCTTGTCCACCGTCACGCCGATATTGCGCACGTCATTGGGCAGCCGCGGCATCGCGATCGCGACGCGGTTCTGCACCTGGACCTGCGCGATATCGAGATCGGTGCCGAGATCGAACGTCACCGAGATGGAAAAACGGCCATCGGCGGTCGAGTTCGATGAGATGTACAGCATCTTCTCGACGCCGTTGATCTGCTCCTCGATCGGGGCGACGACAGTCGCCGCCACCACTTCGGCGCTCGCCCCCGGATACTGGCCCTTCACGTTGATCACCGGCGGTGCGATTTCCGGATATTGCGCGATCGGCAGCCGCCAGAACGACACCGCGCCGATGATCACGAAGATGATCGAGACCACCGCAGCAAAGATCGGCCGATCGATGAAGAAATGCGAGATGCGCATTGGTCAGTCCGTCCGCACCGGGGCCGATGGCTTCGCGGCAGCACCGGTCTTCCCCTTGCGCTCGGGCTTGGTGGCGGCACTGTCCTTGCGTTTCCGTGCGACCTGGCCGGTCCCCTGATTCACGTCTGCCGATGGGGGCGCAACAGACGCCGCCGACGTGGCCGGCTTGCCGGCAGGCGCCGGACTTTCGGCTTCCGGGCCTTGCGCCGCAGGCCCGGACGTTGGTTTCTCCATCTTGGGACTGACCTTGGCCCCCGGACGGGCGCGCATTAGGCCGTTGACGATGACGTGGTCGGTCGCGGTAAGACCCTCGCGGATCACGCGCTGATCGCCGATCGTCTGTCCGAGCACGACATATTTCTGATGCACGACGTTCTGGTCATCAACGACAGAGACATATTTGCGGGTCTGCTCGGAGCCGATCGCCACTTCTGGCACCAGCAGCGCGGTATAGGGCGGCGATCCAGGCACGCGGACGCGGGCGAACATCCCGGGCGTGAACACCCCGGTCGGATTGGCGAAAACCGCGCGGCCGCGGATCGTGCCGGTGGTCCGCTCGATCACATTGTCGACGAAGTCCATCCGCCCCTGATGCTTGTAATCCTTCTCGTCGAGCAGCTTGAGCGAGACATCGACCCCGCCCGAGCGGCTAGCGACGTCAGCCCCTGCCCCCTCCTTCGAGAGGCGCTCGTAGCGCAGGAACGACGCCTCGTCGAAGGTGAATTCGAAGCGGATCGGATCGGAGGTGACGATGGTGGCAAGCAGCGTCGTGTTGCCGCCGGTGCCGCCGGTCACCAGATTGCCGGGCGACACCCGGCGATCGCCGATACGACCGGTGATGGGAGCCCGCAGCTCGGTGAATTCGAGGTCGAGCTGGGCTTGGCGAACCTGGGCCTCACGCGCATTCACGATGGCCTGGGCGACCCGCATGGCCTGGGTTCGCTGGTCGAAGGTCTGCTCGGTAATGGTGCGATCGCGCACGAGCTGCTGGGCGCGCTTGAGATCGGACCCGGCAAAAGCGAGCGTCGCCTTGGCCTGCGCCAGATCGGCGGAATACTGATCGAGCGCAGTCTGAAACGGCCGCCTGTCAATGGTGAACAGCAGATCGCCCTGCTTGACGATCTGGCCGTCGGTGAAGTGCACTTTCTCGAGATAGCCGGAGACGCGGGCGCGGATTTCCACCAGGTCGACCGCGATAAAACGACCGACATAATCATCATAGTCGATAACAGTGCGCTGCTCCGGAAGGGCGACCGTGACCTGGGGAGGCGGGGCGGCGCCCTTCTGCTGGCGCAAACCCTCGCCACAACCGGTGAGCAAAGTCGCCAGGACGATCAGGACGCCCAGCCACGCCGCATTCGCTCTCATGAAGACCCCGTCAACCTGTGACCTGCAGGCAAGAGCCGGCTTTTGTGGCTCGACCAAGGCATCTGCGTCCTTCTTATTTCGATTTATTTCGATGTGAACGCCACGTCCTTTTCGTGCTGGCCTTGCGTGCCCATATCTAGCGGTACGATGCAAGTCCATCCCACTCCCCGCGTTCATCTGCGCCCGATCCGCCTGGTCGATATCGACGATCGGCAAGAGGGCGCGCCGCCGAACGCGGCCGTCGGGGACGCGGCAGCAACAAACGGAAACAATCCGGCGGGGCTCGATGCGCCTGACGGCGCCCTGCTCGACGCGTATTCGCGCGCCGTCATCGACGTCGTCGACCGCACTGGTCCCGCGGTCGTCCGTCTCGACGTGAAGCGCGGCGACCAACGCACCGGCGGCTCCGGCTCCGGCGTGATCGTGTCTCCTGACGGTCTCATTCTCACCAACCATCATGTGGTCGGAGCGGGAGCGGGGGTCAAGGTAACGACCGCCGAAGGTATGAGCCTGACCGCCCGGATCGTCGGGACCGATCCCGACACCGATCTCGCCCTCGTCCGGGTGAACGAAAGCGTGGCGCTGCCGTCCGCTCAGCTCGGTGATTCCAAGAACTTGCGGCGCGGTCAGCTGGTGATCGCGATCGGCAATCCGCTCGGCTTCGAATCGACGGTGACCGCCGGCGTCGTGTCGGCGCTCGGCCGTTCCCTGCGCGCCTCAACCGGACGCCTGATCGATGACCTGATCCAGACCGACGCCGCGCTCAATCCGGGTAATTCCGGCGGCCCCCTGGTGGCGTCACATGGCGACGTCGTCGGCATCAACACTGCGATCATCGTCGGCGCCCAGGGCATCTGCTTTGCCATCGCGGCGAATACGGCGAAATACGTGCTGGGCGAACTGGTTCGCCACGGCCGCGTCCGGCGGGCCTTTATCGGCATCGCCGCCGCGCAGACGGCGCTGCCGCGACGGCTGCGCCACCGGGCGAATGTCGAGCAGGCGAGCGCGGTGATCGTATCATCGGTCGAGGCGGACAGTCCGGCGGCGCGAGCCGGCATTCGTGCCGGCGACGTGATCCTCGACATCGACGGCCGGGTTGTGACCGGTGCCGACGATCTGGTGCGCCTGCTGACCGGCGAGCAGATCGGCCGCAGTGTCGCCATCGGTCTGTTGCGGGACGGCCAACGGCACAGTGTCGCGGTGGTGCCGCAGGAGCGGCCGGCGCGCAAGGCGGCGTAACGATCTCGCGCTGCTCCACGCCTGAACTCGCGCTATTCCACCCCTGAAGGCTGCGGCGGAGCGGCGGGAGTCGCCGACGCCGACGGTGCGGACAAGACACCGCGACGAAAATCGCGCAGCCAGTCGCGGCCGAACAAGGCCGCGATCGCGGCGCCGTAAACAATGCCGCCGATCAATGTCAGCGTCAGCAATATGGTCTCGGCCCGGAAGTGCCTCATCTTGCCGAAGACCAAATCGATCCACTGCTCGCTGGCGAGCAGCGCCAGCGCCAGCGCCATCGCCGCAATCACGAACTTGAAGCTTGCGGATCGCAGCCGGGCATCGATGCCGACGAGCCCGGCACGGGCGGCAAAGAAGACCACGAAGGCGAAGTTCACCCAGGCACCGACCGCGGTCGCGATTGCGAGGCCGACCTGTGCATAGCCGCGCATCAGCAGCACCTTCAGCGCAACGTTGATGACGACCGAGATCATCAGCGCCTTGACCGGCGTCGCCGTGTCGCCGCGTGCGAGGAAGATCGCCGTATAGCTGCGGATGAGCACGAAGGGCAGAAGGCCGATCGCATAGGCGGCGAGCGTCGCGCCGGCAGCGGCGGCATCGGCCGCGGTAAAGGCGCCGCGCGAAAACAGGCCGAGCATGATGCGATCCGGGACCAGCAGGAAGGCCACGAGAAACGGGATCGACATCAGCAGGGTCAGCTCGACCACGCGGTTCTGCGCATGGCGGGCGCCCCTTTCATCACTGCGGGCAATGCGGCGCGTCATTTCCGGCAGCACCACGGTGCCTGCCGCGATGCCGATGACGCCGATCGGAAGCTGGTTCAGACGGTCGGCGTAATAGAGGGCCGAGAGCGCGCCGGTCGGGAGAAAGGTCGCGATGATGGTGTCGGCGAACAGCGCGATCTGCAGCCCGGCAGAGCCGAGCGTCGCCGGGCCGAGCGCGCGGAAAAACCGCCGCGTGTCCTCGTCCAACTCGAAGGCGCGGAAGCGCGGCAGCCCATCGCGCCGTGCTTGGTCGGCCCCGACCAGCAGCACTTCGAGAATGCCGGCGATAAACACACCCCAGGCGGCGGCATGGCCGGCGGTCGGAAAAAACGCGGCGAGCGCAAGCGTCGCCATCATCGAGAGATTGAGAAGGATCGGCGCGGCCGCCGGCGAGGCAAAGCGCTGCACGGCGTTGAGCATGCCGCCATACAAAGTCACCAGGCTGATCAGCACCAGATAGGGAAAGGTGATGCGGGTGAGCGAGACGGCAAGCGCGAACTGACTCTGATCCTCGGCAAAACCCGGCGCCAAAACCTTGATGACCGTCGGCGTGAAGGTCAGCGCAAGCGCCAGCAGCACCGCTTCGGCCGCGAACAGCAGCGTAAAGATGCGATCGGCGAACACGCGCGCCGGCCCACCGCCCTCCTGCTGGCGGATGCGGGCATAGGCCGGCACGAATGCGGAATTGAACGCGCCTTCAGCAAAGATGGCGCGGAAATGATTGGGCAGGCGCAGTGCGACGAAGAACGCATCGGCGATCGGCCCGGCGCCGAGGATGGCAGCCAGCATGATATCGCGCAGAAACCCCGTCGCGCGGGACAGAAGGGTCAGGCCGCCGACCGTGAGGATGCTTCGGAGCATAGGACCGTCATCCTCTAGGGATTGGGAAAATCGACGACGTCACCGTTGTGATGCTGCCGTGCCCCGGCACCGTTACGCGGCAAGGGTTTGTCGCGCGGCGGTAATGATACGCGTCTGCGTCTCGTCGTCGAGATAGGCGTGCATTGGCAGGCTGATCACTTCGGCCGCCAGACGCTCCGCTACGGCGAGGCTTTCCCCGGCGCGCGGATAGTGACGATAGGCCGTCTGCCGATGCAAGGCTTGTGGATAGTGAACCGCGGTGGGAATCCCCTGCGCCTTCATTGCGGCGGCGAAAGCATCGCGCCGACCAGGTTGCAGACGGATCGTATACTGCGCCCAGACCGAAGTGAGGCCGGGCGGGATGCGCGGCACCGTCACGAGGTCCGCGAGCGCCTGCTCATAGCGGCGCGCGGCGGCGTTACGTGCGATGATCTCCTGCGGAAATGCGTCAAGCTTGGCGAGCAGAACTGCGGCCTGGATGGTGTCGAGCCGTCCGTTCATCCCAATCCGAACGTGATCATAGCGGTCGGTGCCTTGCCCATGCATCCGCAGGCTTTTCAGAATATCCGCGAGCGTATCGTCATCGGTCATCACCGCGCCGCCGTCGCCATAGCAGCCGAGCGGCTTGGCCGGGAAAAAGCTGGTCGCGGTCGCGTCGGCAAGCGCACCGAGCGCACGGCCCTTATAAGTCGCACCAAAGCCCTGCGCAGCATCGTCGAGCACGAACAGGCCTTCTTCTCGCGCCAGCGCTGCAATCGCGTCGTGGTCGGCGGGAAGCCCGTAAAGATCGACGGCGATGATCGCTTTCGGCGTCAGCTTCATGTTGCGCGCGCAGGCGATCGCCTGCGCTGCACTTTCAACCGACAGGGCGAAGGTCGCCTCCTCGACATCGGCAAAGACCGGCGTCGCGCCGAGCAGCGCCACCATCTCGGCCGGCGCGCAGAAGGTGAAGGCCGGGCAGATCACCGCGTCGCCCGGGCCGATCCCTTTGGCCATCAGCACGAGGGCCAGCGCGTCAGTGCCGCTCGCGCAACTCACCGCATGACGGGCGCCGCAAAACTCGGACAACCGGGCTTCCAGCGTCTGCACCTCGGGGCCGAGGATGAACTGGCAATGGTCCATGACGCGGGCAATTGCCGCATCGATTTGCGCACCGAGCGCGCGACGCTGCGCGGCGAGGTCGATGAAGGGGACAGGATTTGGCTGCAAGCGCGCGTGCTGGGTCATCCGCCGCCCCGACATTCTCGCTATGTGAGTTCCTAGAAGGTCAGAATCGTAATTTCAGTACCAACTATCAGAGCGCTGCCAGATGCGCCATGCGCGTTGCCCCCTTATCAGGCACGCGCCGCTCCAGACAACGAATGGCAATCTCGAGACTTGCAACCCCCTCCTCGCCACCGACAGGCGGAGCGCTGCCGGTTCGGATCGCTTGCACGAAGGCACCGAGCTCCGACCGCAGCGGCTCGGAATGCCCGACCGACAGATGACGCATGGAATAGCTGCCGTCGGGCTGAAAACCGAAATATTCGGTCACCTGCCGGGTCAAGAGGTCGCCGACAATGTATTTGCGTTTGGTCGCGACCTGCACGGTGCGCGCCTTGAACGGCGTCAGCCAGTTCGTGTTGATGTGGGCAAGCACGCCGGACGCGGTGCGGAACTGCAAGAGCGCAATGTCCTCGCGCTCCGCCCGCGCACTGGATAGTTGCGGTTGCACCTCGACGATCTCCGAACCGGTGAACCAGCGGATGAGATCGATGTCGTGAACCGCAAGGTCGATGACAATGCCGACATTGGACATGCGCGGCGGAAACGGCCCGACCCGGGTGATCGCGATCGAGAGAATGTCCTCGCCGCGGATCGCCTCCTTGATCGCCTGCGCCGCCGGATTGAAGCGCTCGATATGGCCCACCATCAACGTCATGCCGGCGCGGCGGGCGGCGTTGATCAAGTCCTGGCCTTCGTCGACCGACGAGGCGATCGGTTTCTCCACGAGGACATGCACGCCGCGCGCGATGCAGGCAAGCGCGAGGTTGCGATGCAGATGGGTCGGCGCCGCGATGGTCGCGGCATCGATACCGAAATCGAGCAATCTCCCGAGTTCAGGAAAGGTCCCACAGCCGAGCATGCGGCCGACAAACTCGGTCTGTCCGACATTCGGATCGACGACGCCGACCAACTCGACATGGGGAAGCTCGGCGAGCACGCGCGCATGGTTGCATCCCATGATACCGGCGCCCACAACGCCGACCCGGACCGCCCGGGCAGCATTCCATTTACCGTCACGCAGCCCGGAAGGCTGAAGCGCGGAGGGCTGTTGTCGTGCGCTACTCACCATGCAGTTCCCCTAGCATGATGCAGTTCCCCTAGCATGGAGCGCGACCGGTTGGCGATGGCATTCGTTGATCGTTTAGACAAATTTTGAGTCAGATATTTACACATACGGTATCAACCGGTTCGCTTGATCGATCGGGCGCGGCAAAGATTAGATCGCCCACGCGACCGCGATCACACCCGCGATCGCACCAAGGTGAGACGGGCAGCGGGCCCAGTTGTCGGGCGGCGGTCTTTGGCCCGTCATGATCGGCCACGGATCACGCTTGAGCGAATCAAGGCTGCGCGGCGACACGGGCCCGTCCGTTTCCCGGCTCCGCCTTGCGGGTGCGGCGGCGGGTCGGCGCGGCCGCACCGTTCCCCACGCTCCATTCCGGCGAGGTGAGCAATCCGTGGAGCTTGCGCAGGCTCGCGATCAGCCGCGCATGCTCGCCGGCGCCGAGCCCGGAAACCAGCCGCTGCTCGAACTGCGACTGCAGCGCCAGCCCCTTCTTCAGCAGTGCACTGCCCTTTGCCGTGAGCACCAGCGCATGCGACCGGCGGTCGGTCAGGAGGCGCTTGCGCTTGGCAAGGCCGCGGCGGTCGAGATCGTCGATCAGGCCGACGAGATTGGCCTGCCGGATGCCGAGCGCGGCCGCGATCTCCGACTGGCG
>CAZTTL010000044.1:0-16747 GCA_964616635.1 uncultured Rhodoplanes sp.
TAGAAAATCCCGGCGATGAGCTGTGCCATCGCCCGCCCGCCCGAGCCGTGCGACAGGTCAACATGTCCGCGGGCAATATCGAGCTGGCGCCGCGACGGCTTGACCTGATGGAGCGCGATGGTCATGACGCCGCCCTTCCGGTTGCCCTAATTCTCTCCCCCGCCTCCGGCGCAGGGAGGGGGCCGGCAGCGCTCGCCGCAGAAACGTGTTCGCGGAATCGCCCATAGGTCCAGTGCGCGGCGCAGGCGCCTTCGGCCGACACCATGCAGGAACCGACCGGTGTTTCCGGCGTACAGGCATTGCCGAACAACCGGCACTCCGCAGGATTTTTCACGCCGCGCAGGATCGCGCCGCATTCACAGGCCGGATTATCGTGCGCCGCCTCGGTCGCGACCGGGAAGCGCCGCTCGGCATCGTATTGCGTGAAGGTTTCGCGCAGCCGCAAGGCACTGTATGGGACCTCTCCAAGTCCACGCCATTCGAACGCCTCGCGCAGCTCGAACACCGCTTCGACCTCGGCCTGTGCCTTGCGATTACCCGCGGCGGTAACGGCGCGGATATACTGATTCTCGACCTCGTGGCGGCCCTCGTTGATCTGGCGCACCAGCATGAGGATCGCCTGCATGACGTCGAGCGGCTCGAAGCCCGCGATCACCACCGGCTTGCCGTATTGCTCGGCGCAGAAGACGTAGGGCGCGGTGCCGATCACCGTCGAGACATGCGCCGGCCCGACGAAGCCGTCGACGCGGATCGCATCCTCCGCCTTCGCATCCGGATCGCCGAGAATGGCGGCCATCGCCGCCGGCGTCAGCACGTGGTTGCAGAACACGCTGAAGTTCTGCAAACCCTTCTTCTCGGCAAGCCGGATCGCCAGCGCGGTCGGCGGCGTCGTGGTTTCAAAGCCGATGGCGAAAAACACGACCTCGCGCCCGGGCTCGTTCTCCGCAATCCGCACGGCGTCGAGCGTCGAGTACACCATGCGGATATCGGCGCCCGCGGCCTTCGCCTTGAGCAGGCTCGCACCGCGCGAGGCTGGCACCCGCATCAAATCCGCATAGGTGCACAGCGTAACCTTCGGCAAAGCCGCAAGGCGGATCGCGTGGTCGATGCGCCCGATCGGCAGCACGCAGACCGGACATCCCGGCCCATGAATCATGTGGATGTTCCCGGGCAGCAGATCCTCGATGCCGTAGCGCGAGATCGCATGCGTGTGGCCGCCGCAGAATTCCATGAAGTAGTAGTCGCGACCCGGCAAAGCTTCGGCAGCGATGCGTCTCGCGACCGCACCGGCGAGCTTACCATCACGGTATTCGTCGACGTGCTTCATGCGCCGGCCTCCGCAAGTGCAAGGCTCGCCGTGGCTGCTTCGCGCAGCAGCGCGAGGGTGCGCTCGGCTTCCGCCTCATCGATCTTCGCCAGCGCGTAACCGACATGCAGCACGATGTAGTCGCCCACGCGCACATCCTCGACCAGCGCGACCGACACGACCTTGGTCACGCCGTCGAGGCTCACGCGCGCCATGTTGTCGGCGAGGAGCTCAGTGACTTTCGTCGGAATCGCGAGGCACATGATCCATTGTCCTCTTAGGCTCGCTCAGACTCTGTCGCGCGAGAAAAGCCTGGCCGAGCGACAGGCCGCCATCATTGGGCGGCACCGCCCGCGCCAGCAGCGCTGCAAGGCCGCGCGCGCGCAACCGCACGCACAAATTTTCCGTCAGCACGCGGTTCATCAGGCAGCCGCCACCCAGCGCGATCGAGGTGTGGCCTTCAGCGACCGCGAAGGTGCCGATCCAGTCGGCGATGCCTGCCGCCAGCGTGCCGTGAAACAGTTCGGCGCCGTCGCGTGCCGACAGACCAGGCTCCGCCAGCGCCGCCAGGAGCGGGCGAAAATCAAGCACGCCGGCATCGATACGATGGCCACGCGCGAGCGCGCGCGGCATCTCGGCCAGCGCTTCCAGCTCGGCCGCAGCCTGCGCCTCATAGCGCTGGTCGAGACAGACGCCGAGCAGCGCCGCGGCGGCGTCGAACAAACGCCCGGCGCTCGTCGTCGTCGGCACGTCGAGCCCGGCCTGCATGAGCCGGGCAAGTTTTTGCGCTTCCGGCACGCCGGCAAATTTTTCGGCCACGCGACCGAGCTGACCCAGCGCCTGCAGCGCGGCAACGCCCATGCGCCACGGGCTGCGCGCCGCGCGGTCGCCGCCCGGCAGCGCCAGCGGCGAGAGATGCCCGAGCCGGCGCCATGCCGCACCATCGACCCGCATGATCTCACCGCCCCAGGCACCGCCATCATCACCGTGGCCATGGCCGTCGAGCGCGACACCAAGCAACGGCCCGGCGATGCCATGCTCGGCCGCGATCGCCGCGATATGGGCGGCGTGGTGCTGCACGCGGATGACCGGCCAATCAAAACTTTCGGCAAAGCGCGTCGACTGGAAATCGGGATGCAGGTCGCAGGCAACGGCCTCAGGCGCGACATCGAGAATATCGAGGAGATGGCCAACCGTTTCGGCATGGAAACGAACCGTCGCCGCATTGTCGAGGCTGCCGATGTGCTGCGAGACGAAGGCTTCGCGTCCGCGCGTCACGGTGACCGTCGCTTTCAGATGAGCGCCGACCGCAAGCACGCTCGGCCCATCGCTGCCGAGGTCGATCGGCTCCGGCACAAAACCGCGGGCGCGGCGCAGGAACGCGGGCGCGCCAGCAACCACGGCCATGACGGAATCATCGGCACGGGTCACGATCGCGCGGTCGTGGGTGACGATGAGATCGGCGATGGTGGCGAGTTTCTCCTGTGCCTCGTCGTCACCGATGACGAGCGGCTCGCCGCCGGGATTGGCGCTGGTCGCGACCAGCACCAGATCATTCGCAGCATCGCCGGCGCCGCCGGCAGGCGATCCGGCGGCAGCGTGAAAGATCAGGTGATGCAGTGGCGCATAGGGCAGCATCACGCCAATGCGCGTAAGCCCCGGCGCGATCGAAGGCGCAAGGTTCTTCCGGCTTTGCATCAGCACGATCGGCCGCGTCGGCGTAACGAGAAGCGCACGCTCGGTGTCGCTCGGCGCGGCGATGCGATCGACGGACGACGGATTCGCCACCATTACCGCAAACGGCTTTCCTTCGCGCGCCTTGCGGCGTCGCAATTCGGCGACTGCCGGCTCGTTTGCGGCGTCACACATCAGGTGAAAGCCGCCGATCCCCTTCAGCGCCACGATTTTTCCGGCATGGATCGCGGTGACGATGGTCTCGACCGAATGCGACAGCCGCGGCCCGCAGGCGGGACAGCCGATCGGCTCGGCATGAAAGCGGCGGTTGGTCGGATCGGCATAATCGCGCGCGCAGTCGGCGCACATCGCGAATGGCGCCATCGATGTCTGCGGCCGGTCGTAAGGCAGCCGGTGCGTCAGGGTAAAACGCGGCCCGCAATGGGTGCAGGTGACGAACGGATAGAGATAGAAGCGGCTCGCCGGATTGAACAGATCGTCGAGGCAGGCCTCGCATACCGCGGTATCGGGGACGATGCGCGTGCGCACCGGTCCTGCCTCGCTTGGGGCAATCGTGAACCCCGCCTCGCCGTGCGGAGCAAGCGGTTCGACCTCGATCCCCTCGATGCGCGCGAGCGGCGGCGGCGTCGTGCGCAGCAGCCTGGCAAATTCCTGCGTGCGCGCGCCTTCGACCTCGACCACGACGCCATCGGGCCCGTTGCGCACAAAGCCCGCGAGATTGAGCGTCGTCGCCAGCCCATGGGCGAACGGACGAAACCCGACGCCTTGCACTGCCCCGCGCACGCGCAGCCGCAGGCGCTGCGGCCTGTCATGCTCAGCTACGGTGCGAGCGGTCGCCATGCCTCACCTCGCAGCGGGTTGCTCGGCGGAAAGCGCCGCCGGTCCTGCGTGCATGTCTTGCCGGTAAGCGACGCGCGCTTCGATCCAGGCATAGAAGGCCGCCATGCCTTCCCCCGTGCGCGCGGACACGACGAGCGTCTGCAGCTTCGGATTGATCCGCAAGGCGTGCGCGAGACAGGTGCCGACATCGAAGTCGAGATGCGGCAGCAGGTCGGCCTTGTTGAGCAGCATCAAATCTGCGGCGGCAAACATGTCCGGGTATTTGAGCGGCTTGTCCTCGCCCTCGGTGACGGAGAGCACCACCACCTTGTGCGCCTCGCCGAGATCGAAGCCGGCCGGGCAGATGAGATTGCCGACATTCTCGATGAACAGGAGACCATGCGGTTCGAGCGCGAGATCATCCAGCGCATGCACCACCATATGCGCATCAAGGTGACAGGCCTTGCCGGTATTGATCTGCACCGCGCGCACGCCGGTCGCGCGAATGCGTTCGGCATCATTCGCGGTCTGCTGGTCCCCCTCGATCACGGCAATCGGATGCCGCGCCTTCAGATCGTTGATCGTGCGCACCAGCAATGATGTCTTGCCCGAGCCCGGGCTCGACACAAGATTGAGCGCCAGCGTGCCGAGCGCCGCGAACCGCGCGCGGTTGGCGCGCGCAAATTCGTTGTTCTTCTCCATGATGTCGCGTTCGATGCGCACGATCCGGCCGGGGCTGATCCCGGGCGCATGCACGGCAGTCCCGAAATCGATGCTGCCATCGGCGCGATGGACATGATCGTGCGCATGGGCGTGATCGTGGCCGTGCGCGTGATCGTGGTCATGCACATGCTCATGGCTGTGCGGGTGATCGCCATGCGCGTGGCCATGCTGATGCTCGTGCGGATGATCATGTGGATGATCGTGCCCATGAGCAGCGGAAACGCCGGTCGGATGGCCGCAGCCGCAGAAGGAGCACATCAGTCGACCTCCAGCTCTTCGAGACGCAGCTCATCGCCGCCGGTAACCTGCAGAATATGCCGCCCGCAGGTCGGGCACGCAGCGCCGCGTTCGGCAATGCGCACCGTTTTCGCGCAATCGAAACACCAGGCGGCGGCAGGCACGATATCGATCGCAAGCTCGGCGCCTTCGACGAGCGTCCCGCGCGCCACCGCGCCGAAGCAGAACCGTATCGCTTCCGGGTCGACGTGACCGAGCGCGCCGATCGCAACGCGCACCGTACGGACGCGCGAAAAGCCCTGCTTTTCGCCTTCGCTTGCGATCATCTCGACCAAACTCTCGGTCAGCGACATCTCATGCATGTCCTGCCTCCGTCAGCCTGACTTCGAAACTGACGCAAGGGTCGAAGACGGCGACCAAGCGGGATATGCGGCGACGTGCTTCAGCGTCGGTGCCGACCTCGGCTCCGAGCAGCGCCTCGACCAGCGGCCCCCGGACATGGAAATTCCATTCGGTGGGCGCGAGAATCGCGTAGTGCACGACATCGCGCAGCTCATTCGCCTGCAGCCAGTGATAAAGCCGCCCGCGCGGCGATTCGAGTGCCGCGAAAGCTTCGCCGGGTCCGATTTTCTCAGCCCGGATCGGGTCGGCCTCGAACGACAGGGTGCCGCTTACCGCGCGTTTCAAGAGGTCGAGGCATTCCGCCATATCGAGAAACCGCGCGCAGAGCCGCGCGGCCAGCGCCGTGGGCGCCATCGCCGTGCGCTGCCAATGCCGCGCATAGGCACCGGTTTCGGCAACACGACCCGGCAGCACCGGCGCAGCGGAAAAGCTCTCACCCTGCGTGCGCAACGCCGCGATCACATCGAGGTCGTCAGACTCCGTCAGCATGTCGGGCGAGCGGGCGTGAAATGCAGTCTCGCTCTCGGCTTCATGCAGGAGCCGCCCAACCGGCGTATCGCGCTCCGGAGAACCATCCGGGCTGGTCGGAAAGCCGAGTTGCTGCAGCAACTCGGCAAGGCGGTCGACAAGTCCGGGACTCTGCTCGCCGCTGTGCTTGCCACTGCTCAAGCCATGCATGATCAGCGTGCGCGCAACCGACAAGGCTTCGCGCAGCGGCGTCGCGACGGCGGCATCGATCGCCGCCGGATGCACCGCGAGGCCGCCGAGCACGGTTCCCCGCAGCGTCTCGGCAATGCGCTCTGCCGCAAGCCCGATCGTGTCGGTGGCGCGCCGCAGCCGGTTGACCGGCCGGCCGAAGGCGGCAGCGGCGGTGCGGGCCGCAGCAAGCCCATGCGATCGGCCGCACAGCGAATACAGCCGCTCGACCTGGGCCGGAACCTCATCGACCGAGCGGCCGACAAAGATGCGGGCGATCCTGTACGGCCTGGTCGAGTTGATGTTGACCGAGCGGATGCGGCGACCGGCAAGTTCAATATCGATGGTGATGGCACCGGGGTCGACGGTTGCGGTTGCGGCCATGGTCGGCGCTACGCCCACGCGTCGGCGCCATTGCCGCGGCAATGGTTTGACATGATACGCATCGATCGTCCCGGCCACGCCGATCATGCTGCGTGGCTCCGTCAACTGGATGCATCGGAGTTTAGCGGCCGCCCGGCAAAACGAAAGAGGGTCCGGCGCGAGAGCCCTTTCTCCCCCTGCGACACAGACGCCGAGTCCTCCTGCGGCGGCGCACAAATGCGTGCGAGCCCGCGCCGGGCCGCCGCCCGCGCCTGCTCCTGCGTCTTGTAGATGTCCACTGGCGAGGTCATCGAATAGGCGTGAAACAGCCCGAAATCATCGGTCCCGCCGCAGAGGAAGGTGAGCGCGCCGCCGGGAAGCAAAACCTCGCGTTTCCTGCCGTTGGCCGCCTCAGCATAGGGCAAGGGCTGATCGGGGATGAGCATCAGGTTGAGGAACCAGGGCGTGATTAGAGCGCCGAGCCAGTCGTCACCGAAGCGCTCAAAGCCGATCGCCTCGACCATGAGCTTGTCGTTATAGAACGGCAGCCCGCGCATCGTTTCCTCACCGATCCGCGTAAAGCTTGCGACCAGCGCCTGGACGCGCTCAGGGACCGGTGGTTGGCGGACTGCCTCAGGCACGCGCCGCTCCATCGCCATCCATCATCTCGGCGAGTTGCGCATAGAGGGCGAGGATATCCCGCACCTCCTCTGCGCTCAGCCGCGCCTGCACATGGCGCTGCGCCTGCACCGCCACCCAGTCGCCCGGATGTACCGCCTCGTCGATAAACAACAGGCTGACCTCAAACTGCACCTCGCCGCGCTGGACCAGCGCGGTCTCACCATCGACCCGCAGCACCTCGCACGGCACGGTCAGACACATAGCCGTGTCTCGGCGTCGGCGCGGCTGGTGGCGGCATGCAGGCCGAGCGCGGAGAGTTTCGCCAACACCTTCGCGGCAGCCTCCACGGCGGCGGCGGCGACCGCGGGCGTCAGCTCGGTGCCCAACTCCATCGATTGCGGCTCGATGCCGATCAGGGTCACGCTTTTCGGCGCATGATCCATCAGGGTCAGGGTGGCGAGGAGATCGGCAAGCCCGACCTGATGCGGCGACATGCGCTGGCGGAACCAGGCCGGCAGCCGCGCGCCTTCAAGCTCGACCACCGTTCCGGGCGCCCCGCCGGTACGCGCCGCATCGACAAAGATCAGGTGCTCGGCCTCGATGAGCTGGTCGAGAAGGTCGATGGCGGAGGTGCCGCCGTCGATCACCACGACGCCGTCCGGAAAGCGAAAGGCGTCGATCAGATGTTGCACCACATGCACGCCGACGCCGTCATCGGACAGAATCAGGTTCCCCAATCCGACGACCGCAACCGACATCTCAGCTCCCTTGTTGTTTTCGCAGCGCCGTCAGAACGCCTTCACCGACACGATCGGACGGCGGTCGGTGTCCGCGAGATGGATCGCGCAGGCGATGCAGGGATCGAACGAATGCACCGTGCGCAGCACCTCGAGCGGCTTATCGGGATCGGCGATCGGATTATCGACCAGCGACGCCTCATAGGGGCCAGGCTGGTCGTTATCGTCACGCGGCCCGGCGTTCCACGTCGACGGCACGACCGCCTGGTAGTTCTTGATCTTGCCGTTCTCAATGACGGCCCAGTGCGACAGCACGCCACGCGGCGCCTCGTGGAAGCCGACGCCCTCGACCTCGCCCTTGGGAAAGACCGGACGGTTGAAGGTGGCGAAATCACCCTTGCCGATATTGTCGACCAGGAGCTGCCATTGCGCCTTCAGCTCGTCGAGCAGCACGGCGCACCGCACCGCGCGCGCCGCAATGCGGCCGATCGTCGAATGCACGGCATCGACCGGGATCTCGGTCCCGGCAACGGTGGAGGCGATCTTCAACAGGCGGGTGAGGTGCTTCTTCGTCGGCTCGTGGCCGGCGGCGACCATCGCCAGCACATTGGCGAGCGGCCCCACCTGCGCGCGCTCGCCATTGAAGGTCGGCGCCTTGATCCACGAATACTTCCCGGCATCCTGCCAATCGGTGTATTGCGGCGACGTCTCGCCCTTGAACGGATGCAGCGCTTTGCCGTCGCCGGAATAGCTGTACCAGGCGTGCTTCACGCTTTCGGTCACATTGTCGCGGAAATAGGGATCGCCGAAGCGCCCGACGGTCTTGAACGAGGTCAGATCGGCCGCCTTGATATAGCCGCCGGGCATCGCGAATTTGGTACCCTTGGTGTCGACCGGCATGTCCGGCACCGAGAGATAGTTGGTGACGCCCGCGCCATATTTGGTCCAGTCGGCATAAACCGCACCGACAGCGCCGACATCGGGAATCATCGCGTTGTTGACGAAGTCGTCGAGCTCATCGATCCAGGCCCTGATGGCGAACAGCCGCTCCAGCGTCAGCGTCGACTGACTCTCCGGATTGATCGCATTGGCGACGCCGCCGACCGCGAGATTCTGGATGTGGGGGGTCTTGGACCCGAGCACGGTCACGATCTTGTTGGCGATGCGCTGCACCTCGAGCGCCTGCAGATAGTGCGTGGCCGCCAGCAGATTGATGTCAGGCGGCAGCTTCATTGCCGGATGGCCCCAATAGCCCGAAGCATAGACGCCGAGCTGGCCAGAGCCGACGAAGCCGGAAAGCTTGTCGCGCACCGCTTTGATCGCGGGCTCGCTATTGCCCTTGTAGTCGGACAGCGACGCCCCGATCTTCGCGGCGCCCGCCGGATCGCCCTTGAGGGCCGAGACGATGTCGACCCAGTCGAGTGCCGCGAGGTGATAGAAATGCACGATATGATCGTGAACCCCGTGCGCGGCGACGATCATGTTGCGGATGTATTGGGCATTCAGCGGGACTTCGAGCTGCAGCGCATTCTCGACCGCACGCACCGAGACGATGGCATGCACGGTCGTGCACACGCCGCAGATGCGCTGGGTGAACACCCAGGCGTCGCGCGGATCGCGGCCCTTGAGGATGATCTCGATGCCGCGCCACATCTGTCCCGACGACCAGGCCTGATTGACCTTGCCGCCATCGACCTCGCAGTCGATGCGCAGATGGCCTTCGATACGGGTGATCGGATCGACGACGATGCGGGTCATGTTGCATGTCCTTCCGCTGCGGCGGCGCGCGGCGGATTGGACAGCACCGGCAGCAGTTTGCAGAACAGGATGAAGGCGAGGATGTGAAGGCTGACAAGGCCGATGGTGACCATCAGCTCAGGCACCGAGGGGAAGTAGCGCCAACCCACCGTGCCCTTGTAGGCGATCAGATAGGCGTCGAGGCGATACATCGTGCCGGCGAGCAGCAGGGTGCAGGCGGCAAGGAAGATATGACGCTCGCTGTGCCGGAACCGTTCGGTGGCGAGCAGCACCAGCGTCGCGGCGAACAGGATCGTCTCGAACCAGAACAGCGTCGCATCCTTGCCAGGAACGAAGGCCAGGCCGAGATTGCCGTTGAGGACGATCACGCCAATGCGGATGATCAGGAATGCCGCGACGATCCAGAATGTGATGTACGAGATCGAGCCGAGCAGCGACAGCTCCGACTGGAGGCGGAAGCCGCGGCTTACCAGCGTCGCCTCGAGGGCGACAATGCAGTAGCCCATCGCGACCGCCGAGATCAGAAACAGCAGCGGCAACAGCTCGGTCCACCACAGCGGCGACAGCTTGGTTTCATTCACCGCGAGGATGGTGCCGAGCGCCGATTGATGCATGGTCGGCAGCAGCACGCCGAGTGCGATGATGACGAACATGTAGCGGTTGAGAAACGCGCGCATACGGTGCAGGCCGAAGCGCTCAAGGATCGCCGGCGAGAACTCGACCCACAGCACCGCGACATAGGCCATCACGCACAGCGCGGTCTCCAGCATGATCGAGTTGGTGTTGAGGTGCCAGGGCAGCAGCAGGTTCAGCGAGTTGAAATAGCGCCCAAGGTCGATCAGCACCGCGACGCCCGCAAGCGTATAGCCGAACAGGCCGCCGAGCAGGGCCGGGCGCATGATCGGGTGATACTGGCCCTTGTTGAGCACATAGGCGAGCAGCGCCATCGCAAAGCCGCCGCAACCGATGGCGGGACCGACGATGACATCGAAGGCGACCCAGATGCCCCACGGATAGCCGGGATTGATGTTGGCGACGGCGCCGAGGCCGAGATAGTAGCGCTTGGCGATGAAATAGAGGCCGACCAGTGTCAGCACTGTCAAAATCGCCACCGGCACCGTGATGATGCGCCCACCCAAAGGCCGCGGCTGGGTATGCGTGTCCTGCATCGCCGCCCCTCAACTCTTGTCGGCGGGCGGCGAGTCGTGCTGCCCGTGGCCCTTGCGCGTTGCTCGGTAAGTCAACGCGAGCAGGCCGGCGAACAGTACGACAGGCGCCGCAAACCATTTGTAGATTGTGTGCTGAATGCCTTCTGCGCGCGATGCGAACGAATAGTCCGGCAACACCGGCAGGCCGAGCCGCGGGAACGGCACGCCGGCAAGATAACGCAACTGCGTGCCGCCGGCTTCCTTCTCGCCATAGACCTTCTTCTGGTAATGGGCGATCTGTCCCGGATTGGTCGGGCGCGATGCGTCGCCTAAGCGTCCGCGCGGGAACTCGTAGTCAACCCCGGACGCGAGGCTGATCCGCTGCTCCGCCTCTTTCTGCAGATCGGTCAGCTTGCCGAACAGCGAGGCGCCGGTGGGACAGACATCACAGCAGGCGGGAATGCCGCCTTTCGCCTGCAGATGCTCGCACATCT
Source organism: uncultured Rhodoplanes sp. (assembly GCA_964616635.1). Classification (GTDB taxonomy): domain Bacteria; phylum Pseudomonadota; class Alphaproteobacteria; order Rhizobiales; family Xanthobacteraceae; genus Rhodoplanes. The sequence continues at coordinate 11,000 of CAZTTL010000044.1, forward strand.
GGCATTTGTTGATGCGGCCGTAAGGCTTGCTCAGATCGAACTGCGGTACACCGAACGGACAGGCATAGCTGCAATAACGGCAGCCCATGCAAGCGTCCTTGTCGTTCGTCACGATGCCCTTCACCGGGTCCTTGCGCATCGCGCTGACCGGACACACCGACACACAGGAGGGATCGACGCAGTGCAGGCAGTGGCGCTTGACGAAGGCGAAGCCGTCGATCTCGCGGTCCTTCACTTCGCGGGTGCCGTTGACATAGACCTTGATGACGTTGAGCGTGCGGCCGTCGAGGTCCTCAGAAGAATCCCACTGGCCCTGGTTCCAGTCCGCAAGCTCCGCGGGAACGACTGCAGGCGCGCCGTTTGCCGCCTTGCAGGCGGACATACAAGCCTTGCAACCGACACATAGCGTCGAGTCGTACAGAATGCCGACGGCGTCGGGCGAGGCGACCTTGTTGGGACGCGCGAGCGTAAAGGCGTCAGCTTCACCCGCTGCAAGCACGGAGCCCGCGGCAGCAGCCCCGCCAAAGCTTTGCGTCAGGAATTGGCGTCGGTCGAGCGACATCATCGCCTCCCCTTATTGCTTGGGGCCGGACGCTTCAGCGCTGGGCGGTTTCTGCTCATCGGATGACGACGGGCCGCGCATGCGGCTTGCCGCGACCGCCGCAGCGCCGACGAGCGCGCCGCCGATGCCGGAGATGACCGCAACGGAGGTGGGGTCGACCGGCCAGCCCTTCGGCCCATTGACGGTCGGAAACGCGGTCGGGGGCGTATTCGTCTTCACCGTCGCGAGTGCATGGATCGGCTTGTGGAATGCCGTTCCCTGCTCGGTGCAGCCGAAGCAGGGATGCCCGGTGCCGACCGGCCAGGAGCCGAAGCCGACATCGCCGAAGCCGATCGCCGGGCAGTTCGCATGGGTTTCCGGACCCTTGCAGCCGATCTTGTAAAGGCACCAGCCCTGGCGATGGCCGAGATCGCCGAACTCGATGGCAAATCGTCCGGCATCGAAGTGGGGGCGCCGTTCGCAGTTTTCGTGAATCAGCCGGCCATAGGCGAATTTCGGCCGGTTTTTCGTATCGAGATCGGGAGCTTTTTTGAAAGTCAGGAGATAAAGGACAGTCGAAAGAAAGTTATAGGGATTGGGCGGACAGCCCGGAATATTGATAACGGTTTTGCCGGGCACGATGTCCTGCGTAGGCCTGGCCCCGGTCGGGTTGGGCTCGGCCGACTGAATGCCACCCCACGAGGCACAGGAGCCGATCGCAATGATCGCTGCGGCACCCTCGGCAGCTTCACGCACCGAATCCATCTGCGTGATGCCGCCGACCTTGCAGTAGATGCCGTGATCCTTGGTCGGCGTGCCGCCCTCGGTGACGAGAATGTATTTTCCCTGGTTCTCCTGCATGATCTTCTGCTTGTGCGCCTCGGCCTGGTGGCCGGCGCCGGCGCACAGCGTCTCGTGATATTCGAGCGAGATGAGATCGAGGATCAGGTTTTCCAGCGTCGGATGCTCGGCCCGCAGCAGCGACTCGGTACACCCGGTGCATTCCTGGCCGTGCAGCCAGATCACCGGGGGACGCGCCTGAGTCGCTGCTGCGTGCGCCATGCGCAGGCCCGCCGCTTGCGACAGCCCCATCGTCGCCGCAACGCCGGCACAGAACTGCGTGAATTCACGCCGGTTCATGCCGCCGATACGGCGCTCATGCGTGGTTGAATTGTTGGTAGGACGCCAAAGCGGGGCCGCGAGCATCAAGGCCCTCCAAAAGGTTGGTCGTTTCCTCAAAGATTATGCGTTTTGCGCAAAGCTAGTATGCATTTTTCTCAACCACCTTGCGGTAGATCAAACGGCAACATTAAACTTTCTGCTACGAAATAACCTGGGATTCTAGGCGAGATAGGGTTTGGATCGGGCTGTGCGGAAAATTTCCGTGCGTCCGTGGTTGGAGATTGCGGTCCGGGCTTTCCTGTGAGCCTACTGATGGGCCGCGGCTGCTTGACTGATTTTGCCTTGTTGAGTCATCGCGTTCGGCTGCTGCGGAGGCTGCCATGAACAAGCTCGCCATTGCATTGGGCGCCGGACTTATCACGGCCATCGCGGTGACCGCGGTGGTGGCAGTCCAGGCCAGGCGCGGGGTCGATAATCCGGTGCAGAAGCGCAGTTACGGCCCCGGCAATGAGGTTTTTGCTTTCAATAAGGTGCCGGACGGCAAAGGCGGCCCGGCGGCGGACTGTGTCGTCTGCCATAGTTTGAGCCGGAATGGGCCGATGCGCGCGGCGCCGACGCTCGCCGGGATTGTCGGTGCGCCGAAGGCCCGTTCGCAGTGGTTTGCCTATTCGCTGGCACTGCGCAAGAAGGGCGGCGTGTGGAGCGAGGACGAGCTCGACAAATTCCTTGCGAATCCGAGCGGGTTCGTCCCCGGCACGTCCAAGGTTTTGCCACCCATCAAGGATCCTGCGCGCCGCAAGGCACTCATCGCGTATCTCAAGACGCTGCAGGGTTAGCGGCGCCGTTGACCGCGCGCCTATGACTGGTACCCCTGACCGCACGGTCGCTACGCGCATTAAGCCTGTCACGCCTTACGCTCCCGGTGGGGCGTGCAGTGTGTCGTTCCTGACCGACACCTCTCCAATCCATCATTGCGATCAGACGTGAAAGCGGCGTTGCGCGCGGTTGATCATTTGCATGCATTGTATTCAGCGTCGTGTCCGGGTCGTCGCGCGTATCCTGTCTAGCGCATCGTCGGTCAACGCCGGAATATACGCAGGCTAACGATACCATCTCGTCTTCGTCTGGGCAGCTTCGACACCAAATCCGCTGAATTATCGATGCTTGGCCGTGGCTGTTGTGGAGCGGGACGAGGTAAAACTCCGTTCCGCCGGCCACGATCCCCTTGTCGCTTCAAAGCCACGCCCAATATTTCTTGCGCGACGGAATCTCCATCGGCTTGAAAATGCTCTAATGCTCAGCGATCGGCGACCTGGCGCGCATTGCAATCTCCCTGCATCTTGTATGGCCAGTCATGGACATTGAAACGAGTCCGCTGCTTACCGATCTCTACCAGCTCAACATGATGCAGGCCTATCTCACCAACGGCCTGACCGATGTGGCGAGCTTCGAGTTCTTCGTGCGCCGGTTGCCGGTGCGGCGTGCTTTCCTGGTGGCTGCAGGGCTCGAGCAGGTTGTCGATTATCTCGAAAAGCTGCGCTTCAGCGAGGCCGAGCTTGCCTATCTCGCGCGCACCGAGCGCTTCGACAAGGCGATGCTCAATTATCTCAAGACGCTGCGGTTCACCGGCGATGTCGACGCGATGACGGAAGGCACGGTGTTCTTTCCCGACGAACCGATCCTGCGGGTGACCGCGCCGCTGCCGCAGGCACAGCTCTTGGAGTCGCGGCTGATCAATATCCTGCACTTTCAGTCGCTGATCGCGAGCAAAGCCGCGCGCGTGATGCTGGCTGCGCGGGGCAAGACCCTCGTCGATTTCGGCTTTCGCCGCGCCCACGGCGCCGAAGCGGGACTGCTGGCGGCGCGCGCAAGCTATATCGCCGGATTTGCCGGCACCGCCACGGTGCTCGCCGAGCATCTCTTCGGCATCCCCGCTTACGGAACGATGGCGCATTCTTACGTGCAGGCCCACGACGACGAGATTGCGGCCTTCGAAAGTTTCGCGCGGGCGCGCCCCAACAACCTGACCCTCCTGATCGACACCTACGATACCGAGACCGGCACCCGACGCGTTGTCGAGCTGGTGCCGCGCCTGAAGGCAGACGGCATTCAGGTGCAGGCCGTCCGTATCGACAGCGGCGACCTCGTCACGCAGGCGCGACGCGTGCGCGCCATCCTCGACGAGGCGGGCCTCGTCGATATCCGCATCTTTGCCAGCGGCGGCCTCGACGAAGATGCGATCGCCGCCTTGCTGCGCGCCGGCGCCCCGATCGACGGCTTCGGCGTCGGGACCAGCCTGACCACCTCCTCGGACTCGCCGACGCTCGACTGCGTGTATAAATTGCAGGAATATGCCGGCGTGCCACGGCGCAAGCGCTCGGCCGAAAAACAGACTTGGCCCGGCCGCAAGCAGGTATGGCGACGCTATGCGCCGAGCGGCATCATGGTCGGCGACGTGCTGTCGCTCGAAACCGACCATCAGGACGGTGATCCCTTGCTGCACCCGGTGATGCGGGATGGGCGGCGGCTGGGGCTGAAGCCGACGCTCGACGACATCCGTGCCCGCACCGCGGCGGAACTCGCAAGCTTACCGGAGGATTTGCAACAGCTCGACGCCGAGCGCGTTTATCCAGTGAAGATCGGCGAGGCGCTCACCGCGCTCACCGAAGCGGTCGATCAGAGGATCGCCGCGCATCATTGAACGAACCTAATTGAACGAACGTTGCCATATCTTTGCGACTGAGGAGCCTCGACGTTGGACGATCGCACATCGCTTTACATCAGTGGACAATGGGTCGCGCCCGAGGGCAAAGGCACGATCGCAGTCATCAGCGCCTCCAGCGAAGAGGTGATCGGCCATGTGCCGGAAGGGACCGAGCGCGACCTCGACGCTGCAGTGCGGGCGGCGCGCGCGGCTTTTCCCGCCTGGATGGAGACGCCGCCGGCGACGCGCGGCGCCTACCTGAAAAAAATCCACGATGAACTCAAGGCGCGCGCCGACCAGATCGGCAAGCTGATCGCCAGCGAAGTCGGCATGCCGCTCAAGCTCGCGACCCGCGTCCAGGTCGGTTCGCCGATCTTCATCTTCGCGATGTATGCGCGGATGGCGGGCGAGTTCGCATTCGAGACCCGGGTCGAGGGCTCGCTGATCGTGCAGGACCCGGTCGGTGTGGTCGGCGCGATCACGCCGTGGAACTATCCGCTGCATCAGATTGCGGCGAAGGTCGCGCCGGCGCTCGCGGCGGGCTGCACCGTGGTGCTGAAACCCTCGGAAGTCGCGCCGCTCAATGCTTTCGCGCTCGCCGATGCGATCGACGCGGCCGGGCTGCCGGCCGGCGTGTTCAATCTCGTGAGCGGCTACGGCCCGGTGGTCGGCGAAGCCTTGGCGACGCATCCCGAGGTCGACATGATCTCGTTCACCGGCTCGACCCGCGCGGGCAAGCGCGTCGCCGAACTCGGCGCGCAAAACGTCAAGCGCGTCGCCCTCGAGCTCGGCGGCAAATCGGCGGCGATCGTGCTCGATGATGCCGACTTCGCTGCCGCGGTCAAAGGCACGGTCAATGCCTGCTTCCTCAATTCCGGTCAGACCTGCTCCGCGCACACGCGGCTCCTGGTGCCGGAGGACCGCTATGAGGAAGCAGCCAAGCTTGCCGTCGAGGCGGCCAAGGGCTTCACCGTCGGTGATCCGTTCGATGCCAACGCCAAGCTCGGCCCCCTCACCTCCGCCCATCAGCGCGAACGGGTGCGCGGCTACATCACCACCGCGATCGACGAGGGTGCCGAGCTGCTGCTCGGTGGGCCGGAACCGCCGGAGGGCTTGAAGAAGGGCTTTTACGTGAAGCCGACCGTGTTTGGCCGGGTCGAGCCGCACGCGACCATCGCCCAGGAGGAGATTTTCGGACCGGTGCTCGCGATCATCACTTATGAGGACGAGGAGGACGCGATCCGCATCGCCAATGACTCGATCTACGGGCTTGCCGGCGCCGTCTGGTCGAAAGACCCGCAGCACGCGTTACGGGTGGCGCGGCGCCTGCGCACCGGCCAGGTCGATATCAACGGCGCACCGTTCAATTTCCTCGCGCCGT
>CAZTTL010000045.1:0-16615 GCA_964616635.1 uncultured Rhodoplanes sp.
TCACCAGCGAGGACTTGTTCTCCTCGCGGATGATGTCCATGCACAGCTCGACGCATTCATCGCAAATGAAGACGGTCGGTCCGGCGATGAGCTTGCGCACTTCATGCTGGCTCTTTCCGCAGAAGGAGCAATACAGCGTGTTTTTTGAGTCGCTCCCGCCCACTTTGCTCATCCGACAATCTCCGCAGGTCCCGCGATGTCGACCGAAGTCCACCGCGCGCGATTGAACCGATCAGGACCCCCATCGCCCGCCAACCGTAGCAAAACCATCCCGCGCCGCCAAAAGTTTCCTGTGCCTTGCGGGCGACAGGTCTACCGAAGCACGCTAGTGTGAAGATAATCAAGAATTCATTAACGATGAATTCCAACCATCTCTGCTGTCACGCCAGCGACCCCTGAACCATATGCAAACTGCATTCCAACCGGTCCTCCGTGCCGGATACGACGGTGGGATTCCCCAGCATCGCCTTGGAATGTCGCGCAAACGTGGCAAGACCCTCGCTCCCCGAATTGGTGGCGGAAGCGCGCCGCGCCTGCCGCTCGCATGCCGCGATTCGCAACCCGAACCACCGCAGCCAAGCCTCGAAACCAGCATGCTGCGGCCCGGACCGTCGGCAACCTATGCCTTGGCCGTCAAATCTTCCGGCCGGCGTTCCAGCACCTTGTCGACCAGGCCGAACTCCTTCGCCGTGTCGGCCGTAAAGAACATATCGCGCTCCAGCGCCTCCTCGATATTCTTGATCGCCTGCCCGGTATGCTTGACGTAAATCTCGTTGAGACGCTTGCGCAAATTGAGGATTTCCTGGGCGTGGATCATGATGTCCGTGGCCTGGCCCTGGAACCCGCCGGACGGCTGGTGAACCATGATGCGTGCATTGGGCAGCGCAAAACGCATGTCCTTCTGGCCCGCCGCCAAGAGTAGCGATCCCATCGACGCCGCTTGCCCGACGCACAGCGTCGCGACCGGCGCACGGATGAACTGCATGGTGTCGTAGATCGCGAGTCCCGACGTTACCACCCCGCCGGGCGAGTTGATGTACATCGCGATCTCCTTCTTCGGATTTTCCGCCTCCAGGAAAAGGAGCTGAGCGACGATCAACGTCGACAGCGTGTCGTCGATCGGGCCGGGAATGAACACGATGCGCTCCTTCAGGAGTCGCGAGAAGATGTCGTAGCGGATCGAACCGCGCGCCGTAACCTCCTCGACGCTGGGGATGAAGAAGCTGTTAGAGATCTGAACGGGATCTCGCATGGTCATTCCACCTCTCTATGGGGCGACGACGGTCGAGGCGCGTTCTCGCGCTGCTGCAAGACCGCTATACACTGGGCAACGCATGCGTCACAGATATAGGCTGATGCCCCGGCGACAAGACCGTCAACCTCGGCGGCCGAACGCCCACAGAACGAGCACCCAGCTGCCGCGGCATCCGTACCGCCTGCGAGCAAAGCGCGCGAACGCACCGATCGAACGCTCCGCTCAATGTCCTCAGGGCTCCTTGATCGCTGGCGCCGCCTTGCGGCGGCACGCCGCGCTAGGTGCGCGAAGGTCCTCACGCGGACGACGCGGTCGGACCTTCGCTCTCGTCGTCCTTGAACAGTTCCTCGCGCGTCACCGTCCTGTCGTTCACCGTCGCGAGTTCAAGGATGAAGTCGACGACCTTGTCCTCGAAGATCGGCGCGCGCACAGCTGCAAGTGCCGTCGGAGTCTTGCGATAGTAATCCCAGATTTCCTGCTCGCGACCAGGGAATTGCCGCGCGCGATCATAGAGCGCACGGCCGACCTCATCCTCGGTGACCTTGATATTGTTGCGGTCGCCGATCTCGGCGAGTACGAGGCCGAGGCGGACGCGCCGGTCGGCGATGACGCGGTATTCTTCCTGCGCCTTTTCCTCGGTCGTCCCCTCATTCTCGAAAGTGCGATTCTGCGCCTTGAGGTCGTTGAGGACGGCGTCCCAGATGCCCTTGAACTCCTCTTCCACGAGCGTCGGCGGTGCCGCGAAACGGTGCAGGGTGTCAAGCTGATCCAACAGCGCGCGCTTCAGCTTCAACCGGCTCTGGCCGGCCAGTTCCTGCTTGATGCGCTCGGTGACCGCAGCTTCGAGCCGATCCATCGATTCGAGGCCGAGCGATTTCGCCAGTTCGTCACCGGAAGGCGCCTCGCCTGGCGTCTCCACCGCTTTGACCTCGACCTCGAAGACCGCGTTCCGTCCCGCGAGCTTCTCCGACAGATAGGTTTCAGGGAAGGTCACGTTGATCGTGCGCTTCTCGCCGACGGTCGCGCCGACGAGCTGCTCCTCGAAGGTCGGGATGAACATACCCGACCCGATCTGAATGGGGATGTCCTCGCCCGAGCCGCCTTCGAACGGCTCGCCGTCGACCGTGCCGTTGAACGTCACGGTGACGCGGTCACCAGTCGCCGCCGTCGCCCCTTCCCCTTTGGGCGCGAACGGCCGGCTCTGTTCGGCAATGCGCTTGATGGCGGCGTCGACTTCGTCCTTGCTCACCTCGACGATCAAACGTTCGAGCGTGATCGACTTGAAGTCGGCAAGCTCGATCGAGGGCACGACTTCAAGTGATACCGTATAGGACAGGTCGGTCTTGCCGGTGACCAGGTCTTCGATCTCGTCCTTGTTCTCCGGCAACTTGACCTGCGGCTCCATCGCGAGCTTGAGCCCGTGATCGGAGACGATCTTCGCATTGGTCTCGCGAACGAGTTCGTCGATCGCTTCGGCCATGACCGAGCGGCCATAAAGGCGTCGCAGGTGATCGACCGGCACCTTGCCCGGTCGGAAGCCGTTGAGGCGGATACTGTCCTTGAGCTGCGCCAGTCGTTCGGTCAGCCGCGATTCAAGATCGGCAGCGGGAACATGGACCTGAAATTCGCGCTTGAGCCCTTCGGAATTGGTTTGCGTCACCTGCATGTCGGTCTCGTGTGCTGGTCGTCAGTGTAATGTCGGCGCCGCGGCGCACAAGGTTGAAACAACTACCGGCCCGCTCGCCGGTTGGTGCGGGCGGAGGGACTTGAACCCCCACGACTTGCGTCACTGGAACCTAAATCCAGCGCGTCTACCAGTTCCGCCACGCCCGCGGCGCAACGTCCATCGGCGAGCCCCGAGCGCGCGGGCTTATATCACGCGGGTCCGCGGCGTCACATAATAAATATAGGCGCGTGGGGAGGTTGCAATTTATCGGTACAGCGGCGGATTGGTCGATCACCGAAAGAGTGCCGCACCGACGGCGGGTTCGCAATGCAGCGAAGAGCGAGGATTGAAACCGGTCGAAATGTTCAATTGGGGCCGATACGGGGCTTGGCGATCAGGGTTCGGATGGTTTCGGCGATGGCGGACGGGCGGTACGGTTTTTTGAGGAAGACGCTTCCCGGGACCTGGGCCGCCCGCTTGAGATTGTATCCCGTCGCATAGATTACCGGCAGCTTCGGTTTTGCCTCGCGAACCGTCTCGGCCAAGCGCCAGCCGTCCATTTCGCCCGGCAAGCAGATATCGGTGAACAGCACATCGACGGTCTGCCCGCTTTCAATGATCGACAGCGCAGCTTCGGCGGTATCCGCTTCGAGCACGGCAAAGCCCTGGTCAGTGAGTTCCTGGGAAATCATATCAAGGACGAGCGGCTCGTCTTCGACGATGAGAACCGTCACGCCGCCGCTGGTGGTCACCGCATTCATGCCGATGGTGCTCATTGCTCGACCGCTGCTGTTGATGACTTTCCGGGCGCATTCGCCCCCGCGACACGCGACCGCAGCGCGTCCAGTGGCCCCATCATACCCACCCTCGGGAAGGCAAGCATTTGTGAAGCAAAAACCATCCGCCGTCTCCCACAATTAACAGGCCCGCACGCGACGGCGTTGCTCCCCGGCTGTTTCACCGGAATCCAGCGGCCAATTATGGCAACGTTGAGCCAAGCCTGGGGCTGGGCCGTGTTTTATGCCCATTGCGCACCTCTGCTGTCAGACGCCTTTTCGGTTGATATTGCAGCAAGTTGTTTCACAAATGCTAACCAAAACGGCAGTTGTTGTAACATACTGATTCAATTAGGAATTCGTAGAATTCCGGGGTGTCACGGAAATGTGCGCCGGCCCGCACAGGATTGCCAAGCCCCTGCGCCCCCATGCGGGTCGTCAATTGGTCGAATACGAAGCATCGGTCGCCAGATTTTCGAACAACCTGCGGTAAACTTTAGGCAAGGCCTCCGGCAGGTCTTCGGCGATCAAGCCCGGCCCGACAACGCTCGCCGCTTCGGCATGCAGCCACACCGCGGCACAAGCAGCCTCGAAACCAGGCATGCCTTGCGCCAATAGTCCGGTTGTAATGCCGGTCAGGACGTCGCCTGCGCCGGCGGTGGCGAGCCAGGCTGGCGCATTGGCATTGATTGCAGCGCGCCCATGAGGATCGGCGATCACAGTGTCCGCCCCCTTCAGCAGAACCACGGCTCCGGACTGCCGCGCTGCCAAGCGCGCGCGTTCGAGCTTGGACACCACGGGCTTATCAGCATCGGTGAGCGTACCGAACAGGCGGGCGAATTCGCCTTCGTGTGGCGTCAGAACCGTCGCCGCCGAGCCGCGCGCTTTAATCGCCGTGAACAGGCGCGTTGCGTCATCAGAAAAACTCGTCAGCGCATCGGCATCGAGCACGACCGCACGCTCGCCCGCAAGCGCCACCAGAACGAGGTCACAGGTCGCCGGGCCGACGCCGAGACCGGGTCCGAGGCCGATCGCATTGAAGCGCTTATCTTCAAGAAACCGCGTCAGCTCCGCCGCCCCGTCGACCGGCCGCACCATCACCGCGAGATTGGTCGCGGCGTTCACCGGCAAGGCATCGCGTGGCGAGGCGATGGTGACGAGGCCGGCACCGGCGCGCAGAGCCGCGCGCGCTGCCATCCGCGCTGCACCCGTGGTCGTGGCCGGCCCGGAGGCGATCACCGCATGGCCGCGACTGTATTTGTACCCGGCCATCTGCGGCACCGGAAACAATCGCTCCCATAATTCGCGGCTGTTGAGGAAGGTTTGCGGGCGCACCTCGGCAAGCGTCTCTTCTTTGATGCCGATATCGGCGATCCGCAGCGTCCCGCAATGCAGCCGGCCGGGCAGCAGGTAGTGACCGGGCTTGGCGCGAAAGAAGGTCACGCTCTCGACGGCGTCGACCGCGACCCCCATCACCGCGCCGGTGGTGCCGTTGATCCCGCTTGGCAGGTCGATGGCGATCACCTCCGCACCCGATGCATTCATCGCTTCGATCATCGCCCGCGGCAGTCCTTCCACCGGGCGGTCGAGCCCGGCGCCGAACAATCCGTCGACGATGAGGTCGGCACCGGCAAGCGCCGCAGGATCGGCCGGCTCCGTCGGCCCGCCCCATTGGCGTGCCGCCTCCGCCGCATCACCTTTGAGCCGGGCGGTATCACCGACCAGCAGCATCTGCAGCCGGTAGCCGCGCTCGCGCAGAACGCGCGCCGCCACGAAAGCATCGCCGCCGTTATTGCCGGGACCGGCGACGAGCACGACCTTGATGCCGAGCGGCCGCCGCGCGACGCAATCGGCGACGGCGCGCCCCGCTTTCTGCATCAGGACGATGCCCGGCGTGCCGCCCTCAATGGTGAGGCGGTCGCATTTGCCCATCTCGGCATTGGTGAGAAGCTCGATCATGTCCGCCGATCTCCGTTGCCACGGAGCGATCGTAGCGTGCCGCGAGGCCGCACGTCTCGGCATTGCGTCAGCGCCAGGGCATTTTCCGGCAAAGTGGAAACCGGTTCGCCGTCGAAAATGCGATCACGCAAGAAGAAACAGAGCCAATTCCGATTCGACCTGAATGGAATTCGCTCTAAGACGATCCGTTGGAATTACTGCAGCCGCACCAGGACACTGTCGGTCTGCCCTGCCGCATCCATCACGGTCAGCCGCATGAACCCGATCCCCTCCGGCGTGATCGCATAGGCATGACGGGCGCGCAGCGTCATGCGCGGCATGCCGTTCACCAGCACGGTCAGCGGTTGGCGCCCGCCCGTCACTTTAAGCGGAATGGGCGCAAACCCGTCGCCGCCGCTCGCAAGCTCGAGGCTCGCGCCATTCGGCGGAAACATGATCCGCAACGGCGGGCCGGCGCGCGCGCTCGCAAGGCCATTCGGCCGGAAGCGCTGCAGCGGACGCGGCAGCTTGCCGTTCGAAGCGAGAAGCACACCGCGCGGCGCCGCCGGAAATTCGGCGGGCTGCCCGATGCGCGCAAACGCATCGAACAGGATCGGCGCCGCGGAGGTCCGCCCAAGAATGCCGGGCACCGGCGCGCCGTCCGGCCGCCCCACCCAGACGCCGATCGTATGCGCACCGTCGAAGCCGATCGCCCAGGCGTCGCGATAGCCGTAGCTCGTGCCGGTCTTGAAGGCGATCCGCCCGCCCGCCGCATTGTCCGGCGGCGGCGCGCCGCGCAGCACATTGCCGACCTGCCAGGCGGCAACCGGCTCCATCAGCCGCTGCGGCTCGCCGGGTTGCGATGATGCTGCTACATCGTTTGTCTGGGTAACCTCCCCTTTTTGGGGAGGGTGAACGCGACCGTACCGCCCCCCACTTTCCGGTGAAGAGAATGTGGGCACAATCCGTTCCGTCAGCGCGACCGTGGTTCCTAAGCGCGCCAGTCCCGCATAAAGTCGCACGAGGTCGGCCAGCGTGATCCCGGCCCCGCCGAGGCCGATCGCCAGACCGGGCGCTTCGCCCGCCGGCAGAACAAGGTGCCCGCCGGCCTGCGCCAGCCGCGCTGCGAGTCGCATCGGGCCGACCTTGTCGAGCACCATGATCGCCGGCACGTTGAGGGAGAGTTGCAAGGCACGGCGGACCGAGACCGTCCCATGATAAGTCGAATCAAAATTCGCTGGCGCGTAGCCGCTATAGCGCACCGGACGATCATCGATCAGCGTTTCCGGATGGATCAAGCCGTCCTCGAAGCCGAGCCCATAGATGAAGGGCTTCAGCGTCGAGCCGGGTGAGCGCAACGCGACCGTCATGTCGACCTGGCCGGCGCGCCGGTCGTCGAAGTAATCGGCCGAGCCCACCCGCGCCAGCACCTCGCCGGTCGCATGATCGACGACGATGATCGCAGCCGACACATCTGGCCCGATGCTGCGCGCGCGCGCGCGTGCCAGCTCCTCAAGGCTCGCCTGCAGTCCGGCATCGATCGTCAGGCGATGAATGGATTGGCCCGTTGCCTCGGCCAGGACGCGGTCAGCCAGATGCGGCGCCAGCATCAACATCGGCCGGCGCGCATGGGGAACGGTTTCCGCCTTGGCGCGTGCGACCTGCGCCGGCGTGATCACGCCCGCCTCGGCGGCGCGTTCGAGCACACGGTCGCGGGCATCCTTGGCGATTTGCGGGAAGCGATCGGGCCGGCGCGCTTCCGGCGACTGCGGCAGCGCGACCAGCAGCGCCGCCTCGCCAAGCGTCAGCCGCCGTGGCTCCTTGCCGAAATAAGCGAGCGTCGCGGCGCGGATGCCTTCCAGGTTGCCGCCATAGGGGGCAAGCCGAAGATACAACGCGAGCACCTCATCCTTGCTGAGATGCCGCTCGATCTCGATCGCGCGCACGATCTGCTTGAGCTTGGCCTTGAGCGAGCGCTCCTCGCGCGGTTCGAGCAGCCGCGCCACCTGCATGGTGAGGGTCGAACCGCCGGACACGATGTGGCCGCCCGCGGCCATGAATTGCAGCGCGGCACGGCCGAGCGCCAATGGATCGACGCCATGATGGTCGTAGAAGCGCCCGTCTTCGTACGCAAAGAGCAGATCGAAAAAGCGCGGATCAACATCCTGCGGCTTTACCGGGAAACGCCAGCGGCCTGCCGGCGTCGCGTAGGCACGCAACAGCTTGCCGTTGCGGTCCAATACCTGGGCCGAATAGGTGAGATTCTTGCCCAGCGGCGTCGGCCCCAGCGACTCGACCCACCAGGCGACGGCAATGGTGAGGGCGACAGAAACGGTCAGCGCGAAGGCCGCCAGCCCCACAAACCACTTGCGCCAAGTTCCTACACGCCGCCTCTGTTCCCTCTCCCCTTGCGGGAGAGGGTGCCGAGCGAGCGTGAGCGCGCGAGGCGGGTGGGGGGTGCAGCCACAAGCATTTGGTGCACCGTCAGCCCCCTCACCCGGCGCAGCCTCGTGGAACTCGCCTGCACCACCCTCTCCCGCGAGGGGAGAGGGAAATAAGCGCCGACCCGACCAACCTCCGATCATTCCTTCATTCGCCTACTGCTCGCTTACTGCCGCGCTGCGGATACCTCCACCGTGCCGGTGCCGGTGCGGCCGAAGCGATCGGGCCGGTACATATCCTCCACATAGGCCTGCGGCAGCACGTAGCGGCCGGGTGCAACCGCACGCACCACATAGGCGACGGTGAACACCGCAGGCGAATCTTTGTTGCGGTCGAAAGCCGCGCTGAAGCGATCATCGCGGAATTCGGAGGAGACCGGGTCCGCCGCGTCGGTGATCCAGCTGAGCTTGCCGGTGTCGCCCGAGGACACGAGGTGCGGATTGTCGATCTCGAAGCCCGCCGGCAGATAGTCGGCGACAATGATGCGGCCATATTGCGGCTGCGGCTCGGTCACCCGCAGCACCACGGCGAAGCGCTGGTTCTGCTGCGCCTTGGCGGCGTCGACCTTTTCGCCGGTGAGGGTGTAGAAGGTCCGCTCGATCTTGAAGCCTTTCTCGGCCGCGGGCTCAGGCACGACCGGCGCGCCGCTGTCCGAGACCACCGCCTGCACGGTACCGTCGTCGGTGTTCGTCACCCTCAGCGGCTTGGCCTGCAACTCGCCCGGAAGCACGTTGCGATAGAGCGGCTTATCCTGCCGGGTCCCACCGACATCGAGCGACACCCGCTTGTTGCCGGCGAGCGCATGGGCAGCGAGCACCATCCACGCCTTTTCCTGCGTCGAGGTGTAGATGACGGCGTCGCGCGCCGCCTCCAGCCGTTGCAGCGACGGGTCGATCGCGCCTTGTGCGCCGCTTTCGGCGGCGAGCGTCACCACGGCCGCGGCGTCGCGCAGCGTCGAGCCGTAATCCTCGCGGCCGATTTCGTTCGCCGCGGGCGGCTTGATCGCCTGCGCCGCCGCCGTGAACACCCGCTCCGCCCGCAACCGGTCTCCCATCATGGCGAGCGCCGCCGCAACCTGCGCCTTGGCGGTCGGGGTTGCGATGTCACTGAGCTTGGTGTCGGCGAGATAGCGCAGATCGCCGATCGGTGCCGCACCGTTGCGCGCCAGCACATAGAGCGCATAAGCGAGGTCGCGGGCGCCGTTCTTGCCGGGCTCGGTGACATTGCCGGCGAAATTGCGCAGCCGGTCGATCGCGAGCTTGAACGTGGTGTCCGGCACGGCGAATCCACGCTCGCGCGCCCGCGTCAGGAAGTCGGTGACATAAGCGTCGAGCCAGACATCGTCACCGCCGACCGACCACAGGCCAAAACCGCCGTTCGAACCCTGGCGCGCAACCAAACGCTCGATCGCATCGCGAATGCGCTGGTCGGCATTGGCATCGAGCGCGAGCTGCGCTTCGGCCGCGAGGTCGTTGACGTAGAGCAGCGGCAGCGCGCGGCTGGTGATTTGCTCGGAGCAGCCGAACGGATAGCGGTCGAGCGCCTTCAACAGCGCCGCCGCGTCAAGCGTCGAGGGGCTGACCGAGAGGCCGATCGAACCGGTGCCGGGGACCAGATCGGCGAACAGATCGCCCGATAAGGTCAGGCTTTCGCCCTTGGCAAGCGGCTTCACCGTGCGCCGCGCGAGAATTTGCGTCGCCGGCTTGGCGATCAGCGGATAGCTGCGCTCGATCACGAAGTTGGCCGGGCCGGCGACCTGCACGGTGATCGCGCCCGCGCCCGCCGCATTGACCGAGACCGGTATGGTCAGGGCTACCCGCTGCTTCGGCGCGAGCTGAAGGGTTTGCGTCGCGCCAGCCGTCAGCGCGATCGGGCCGTCCGCCTGCGCGGTGATGCGATAGTCGCCGCCCTCCCCTTCGACATTGTCGAGATCGAGCTGCATGGTGCTGTGATCGCCGGTGCGCAGGAACCGCGGCAGCGTCGCCGTCAGTACGACGGGGTCGCGCACGATGACATCACTCTGAGCATGGCCGACCTTGTCCTTCGACCAGGCCACCGCCATCACCCGCACCGTGCCGGCGAAAGCGGGAATGTCGAACGGGACCTCGGCGATGCCGTCGCGGCCGACCGTCACGATCCCCGAATAAAGGGCGAGTGGCGCCTGGGTCGGCGGACTGCCCTGCATTTGCGCCCCGGCGTCGCCGCCGGAGCGGATCTGCCCGCGGGTCGCCTGCATGCCATCGATCAGATGGCCGTAGAGGTCGCGGATTTCCGCGGCGAGCTGGCGCTGGCCGAGATAATAGGAGTCTGGTGCCGGCGCCTGGTAATTGGTGAGATTGAGAATGCCGACATCGACCGCGGCAACGGTGATGCGTGCCTCCTCACCGGCGAGCCCGCCGATCTTCACCGGCACCCGTAGCGTGGTGTTCGGGCGGATCAGCGCCGGGGTCTGCAAGTCGACGCTGAGCGTCTTGGCGGCGCGGTCGATCGCGAACCACTGCACGCCGAGCGCGCGCCCGGGCATGCGCTTGGCCGCCGCATCAAGCGGACGCAGCAAGGTCGCCACCACATAGGCGCCGTTGCCCCAGTCACGGCCGACCGGCAGGTGCACCTGGTTAAGGCCCGGCTTCGCGTCCTGGATGAGAGTCGAGATCAGCCGGTCGCCGATTACCGACACGCGCAGCTTTCCGGCCGTGCGGGCGGTAACGCCAACCGTCATCGTGTCGCCGGCGTGGTATTCCGGCTTGTCGAGCGCGATTTCGAGCAGGTCCGGCGTATCGGCACTGGCTTCTGCGTAGAAGCCGGCGTCGAAGGTGACCGAAGTGATCGGTCCATCCGGCTGGTCGGAGAGCACGTCGAGCCGATAGCGGCCCCAGGTGACCGGCGCGGCGATGCGAGCCGGCTGGTTGGAAGTCACGTCGATGGTGCCGTCGGCGACGCGTTTGGTCGACTTGATCGGCTCGTATTGCCAGATGCCGTCCTGGCGGTACCACTGATAACGGCTGTCGATCTTCAACAGCTCATAGCGCAGGCCGCGTTGCGCCAACGGCTTGCCGTCGGGCGCCGCGACGATCACGTCGAAGCGTGCGGTATCGCCTTCGCCGAGCGAGCGGCCGGCGAACAGCGGCTTCACCCCGATCATCGGCCCTACGGGCGTGACCGGAAGCGTGAGCTTGCGTTCGACCGCACGCCCGCCGGCTTCCGCCATGCGGATGGCAATCTGCGCTTCCAGCGGCCGCGTCGTTTCTGGAAGCTTTTCGAGGGTGATCGGCAGCGTCGCCTTGCCCTGGTTGTCGGTCGCCGGCAGATCCGCCAGCGGCTGCAGGGTCGAGGACGCCTCGTGGGTCTCGTCATCGGCAACGCCGAAGCGGTAGCCCGGGAAGCCGGGACGCTCGTCGGCGACCTTGACGGTAACCTCGCCTTCGAGGTCGAGATCGCGGGCCGGCGCGCCGTAGAGGTAGCGCCCGTCGACATTCACCTCGATCGGCCTCGATTTTGCGATCGCGGTCGCCTTGGTTGCGAGATCAAACTCGATGCGATCGGGCACATAGTCTTCGACGAGGAAGCTCGCCTCGCCGATCGCTGGTCGCTTGGGATCGGCATAGGCGTGCACGCGCCAGGTGCCGGTCGAAGCCGTGCTGGCGATCGGCACATCGAGGCTGCGTCCGCCCAGCCCCTGATCGGCGACAACGGCGCGGCGATACTCGACCCCGTCGGGCCGCTCGACCACCAAAGTGAGCGGCACGGTGGGCGTGGCAATGCCGACCCCGTCGCGCAGCAGCGTCGTGACATGCACGGTCTCGCCGGTGCGATAGACGCCGCGTTCGGTGTAGACAAAGGCATCGAGCCCGGCCGGGGCCGCGCGTCCGGTTACGCCACGGTCCGAGAGATCGAAGGGCGGCGATTTCAGGCTGAGGAAGGCGTAGTCGTGACCGGCGTCGGAGGCGACCACCATAGCCGGCGCCAGGCCGCCCTCCCCGCGCGTCAGCCCAGCCTCGAAGGCCGCATGGCCGTTGGCATCGGTCTGCTTGGTCGCCAGCACGTCATTGTTGCGCGCGATCAGCCGCACCTCGGTCGAGGCCTTGGGCGCCGCATTCGCCAGCGAGTGAACGAAGACGTGGATGCCGTCACCGGCGGAATAGGCCGTGATTCCGAGGTCGGAGACGATGAACCATTGGGTCGCGAGCGCCGACCAGTCATCCGCGCTCTTTCCCTTCGGCTCCGCCGACATGACATAGACGCCGGGCTTGAGGTCGCCGACCGCCTGGTCCACGGGGAACGCCGTCGTCACCTCGGCATTGAGCGGGGATTCGACCTTCAGCTCGCCGCTCCACACGCTGGTGCCGCGCGACTGCGCGAGGCGCTCGAAATCATAGCGGTCGAGATTGCGCTCGAACTGATCGCTGGTGATCGGATCGAGCAGGCTGCGATCGCCGATGCGATAGATCGAAATCGTCACCGACGGGGTGTTGACGCTGACGACCGGAATGCCGCGCTGGCCGCTGCGCGGCAGCACATAGGCCTTGTTGGTGAAGCGCACGAACGGCTTGCGGTCGCGCACATAGATGTTGAACTCGGCGGGCTTCGCCAGCGTTTCCTTCACGACCGAGGGCAGGCCCGGACGCAGCGTGATGTTGTAGCGCTCGCCGTGCTTGAGGCCCTCGACGCAGAGCTGCTTGTCCTCAGCGGAGAGCGCCGGCTTGTCCTGTCCGGCGACGGCCACGAAGGGCGAAAAGTCGGTGCGGCGGCCGGGCAAGCTTTCGGAGAACTGGAAGCACGCGCGCGGCGAGGCGGTATCGGAATCGACGGTATAGTCGAGCAGGCGGAATCCGTGCTCGGCGCGCATTTTTTCATAGGCGACGCGGAGGTCCGGGACCTCGCGCAGTTCGAGCGAGAGTCTGACCGCATCGAGCGCCGGACGCCACAGATTGCGGGCGGCAAAGCCGCGGCCGATCAGCACCAGGGCATCGGCCTCCTCGCCGCGATTGCCGGCGCGCTGATAGGCGATATAGGCCGCGGTGGTCGCGCGTTCGAGCAGCACGGTCTTTTCGCGGTCGTTACCGGGGCGTACCTGGAGAATGGTGCGGGCGAGACGCAGCCAATTGGCGGCGTCGTCTGGCGCGACGGTGACGATCTGCCCGAGGAGCTGCATGCCGGTGCGGCCGTCATTGCGCTGGAAGGCGGCATCGGCCTCGCGCCGTAACGTCGCGAGCGGCACCGTGACCGACCCGGCATCCTTCTTGATCAGCGCCTCCAGCCGGATCGCGCTGTCGGCAAGATCGTCGCGTTGGAACGGTTTGTCGGCGGCAAAAGCGGAACCGACGGCGATGAACGAGAGCGACAACAGCACGGTGAAAATGCCGGCGCGCAAGCGGGCAAGCATCCGCAATCCTCCATCCCGGACTTCGAGCGAATTCCCGATCGACCAAGCCGGGAAGCGCTCTTTTTTCTCTCTGTCTGATCGCATTTTCCGCGAACGCGATGGACGTCACGCGCCGGAAAATGATCGTTACGGCAAAAGCCGATGAACCGGTTTCGTCAATCGGCAGAAATCGTGTCGGCCTCGTGGCCGCGGCGACAGGACTCCCGCCTTTGGCTTAGTGTCGGGCGCGGCAGCAAAGGTTCGTGCGCGCGCTCATATTCGCGACCAATCTTTGCGTCAGCGCGCCGCCGGGCACAAGCGCGCGCATCGCACACGATCGTGAACAAGCAGTGACGGCATCAGACATCGCCGACAAGCTCACGCCGATGCTGCTCCAACTCGGCCGAATAGCGCCGCAGCGCGTATGCTTCGCTTAAGAGGCCGAGGATTTTTCGCGATGCGTGCGAGTCGATCACGGCAAGCGCCTCGGCCTCGGTCCGATCGAATGCCGCCACGGCTTCTTGCACGTTCATGCCGGGAAACAGCACATCGTCCTTGAAGTGAAGGATATCGCGCACCGTGCCGCCATTGGAAAGGGTGACGGCATTGGCTTCCGCCACGATCACCATGCCGACATAGCTGCCATCCTTTTCGACCGCGACCACCTGCCCGGTCGAGCCGGGCGGGAAAGAATTAAGGAATTCATCGATCGTCATGTCGGCGGGGACAGTCCGCACGTCCTGCCGCATCAGGCGCTGAACCGTAAGATCGCGAATCCGGCCGATATCCGCAGCGCTGCGAATGGTTTCGCCGCGCAGGTGAAAGCGCCAGGTGGCGAAGGAATAGCCGAACAGATCACGGGTCACCTGGGTAGAAATGATCACGGCAATGAGGACCGCCGTGGTGAGCCAGAGATCGCCGGTCGATTCGAGCGCAATGAAGGTCATCGTCATTGGCCCGCCGATCACCGATGCCGACAGCGCGCTCATGCCGATTACGGCATAGACGCCGGGGTCGATGCCGATGTTCGGCCACAGCGCGATGATGCCGGTCGCGAGCAGGCGTCCGCCCAGTGCTCCCATCAGCATCGACGCGAAGAACAGCCCGCCGCGGAAGCCCGAGCCCAACGATATGATCGAGGCAGCCGCCTTCATCAGCAGCACGATCGCGACCACCGGGAGGGCCGCGTGCAGCACGCCGGAGACATGCAGCGCCCCGTGTCCGGCCGACATCACCTGCGGACTGACAATCGCCAGGGCGCCGACCAGCACGCCGCCGATCGCCGGCCGGAACAGCGGACGCACCTTGAGGCGGTTGAACACCGCCTCGCACAGCGGAACCCCGCGCATCAGCAAGATCCCGAAGAAGGCTGCAAGCAGCCCGAGCACCGCGGAGATTGCGAGATCGTGGCCGGCAATCCGCTCCTCCGGCGAAACCAGCACAAGGTGGGCGGGCGAAAGGGCATTCACCGTGAGAAATCCGACCACGGCCGAAATCGTCACCGGCGCGAGGCTGAACACCGAGTAATTCCCGATGACGATCTCGAAGGCGTAAAACGCCCCGCCGAGCGGCGACCCGAAGGCTCCGCTGATTCCAGCTGCCGCCCCGCAGCCGACCAGAACGCGCAGGTCGCTTCGGCGCAGCCGCAGCGCCTGCCCGATACGCGAGGCAATCCCGCTTGCAAGCTGGGTGTAACCGGCCTCCAGCCCGACCGAAGCGCCGACGCCGCTCGACCACACCGTCTTGGCCGCCACCACGAGGCTGCCGATCAGCGACATCCGCCCGCCGTGCAGCGCATTGGCCTCGACCGGGTCGATCTCGCGCCGCGGCCGGCGCCGGGCGATCATCGTTGAGGCGATGCCGAAAGCGAGTCCGCCCAGGACCGGCGTCGCTACCGCCAGAACGGGATTGAGCGAGTCTTGAGCCGACAGAAACGCCCCCGGTTGCAGATGAAAGAAAATACGATGCAGGAAGCCGACAGCCTCACCCATCGTTGCGACGACCAGACCGCCGAGCAAGCCGATCACCGCCGCCAGCAGCAAAAGACTCGACGCCCGCGCCCGAACGAACAGGCGCAGCCATCGCGGTGCTTCCAGGCGGCTGAGAGACCTTGGCATTGGCGGAAACGAGAGGGAGCACAGCACACGACCGCAACGCAAGGGAGGAAATTTAGGCACGACCCGTCATGAAACGGTAATGGCGCTAAATTGTAATATTGCGCTGCCGCCAGTTGCCGCTGATTGGTTGTGCGCCCCCCAAGGAGGCTGAAAAAGATGGCAGATGACGGATTTAATCTCGCTTTGCTGACACAGCTTGGCGGGCCGGTACAAAGCTTCAAAGCCGGCGAGGCGATTTTCCGGGAGGGCGATGCCGGCAACGAGGTGTTCGTCGTCAAGAGCGGGCACGTCGAAATCAGGTTCGGTGACCGGCTGCTCGACAAGCTCAAAGAGAATGATCTGTTCGGCGAGATGGCGCTGGTCGACACCTCGCCGCGCAGCGCCACCGTGATCGCTACGACCGACGTCGAAGTGGTCCCGTTGAGCGAGAAGCAGTTCGTCTATCTGATCGGCGAAACCCCGTATTTCGCCCTCAAAGTGATGCGTGTCATGGCCCGCCGGCTGCGGGCGCAGAATCAACCCGGTTAGAAGCTGTGAGACCTTGCGGACAAGGTCATGCGACCTATTAGCAATGAGATATCGAGCGCGATCGGTTTGATGCAAAATCATCGCGCCCTCGCGGCATTGGTGGTGCCGGCCGGCGAGCCACGCCCATGTCAATAAACTGTTAACCATCTCTGTGCATAGTGGATCGACGGGCGCCTAGCCAACTGGGTGACCCCTCGGCGGCGGCGACGCCGGAGGTACGCGCGCCGCGTCGTTGGGTCCCCCGATCAGCGAGGAGGCCGGTCGATTCCGCTTGGTTCGATCCGGTCGACGCCCACACTTAAAGCAAAAGGCCCGGGCCAAAAGCCCGGGCCTTTCGTTTGTCGTGCGTGATTTCGGCGGATCAGAAGTCCATGCCACCGCCCGGCATGCCGCCACCCGGCATGGGCGGAGGCTGCTTCTTCGGCAGCTCGGCGACCATCGCCTCGGTGGTGATCAGCAGGCCGGCGATCGAGGACGCATCCTGCAGCGCGGTGCGCACCACCTTGGTCGGGTCGATGATGCCCTTGGCGA
>CAZTTL010000046.1:0-16601 GCA_964616635.1 uncultured Rhodoplanes sp.
TATTTCCGACGATGAGAAATTGCGGCATGGCGGCGGCCGGCGCAGCGGCCGTAGCTGACCCAAGGTCGGGCATTCCTGGCCGGCAAGCAGGCAAGTACCCACCCGTTGCCAATAAGTCACCGCCCAGAGAAAAGTGATACTGCGTTTTATTACTTACCGCTGGTCATGCTTGATTACAAATACTCTAAGCTTAACCTATTCTATTTGCTTTGCTCCCCGAACTTCCGTAAGGTTTTCTTATTGCAAATCACTCCTAACTGCAGGAGTTCCGTTGCGTCAACGCAACCCTCGTGCGGGGTTGCGACGGTTCCTTTGGGGGAAGGACCATGATCACAGCCATCAATACGTCCTGTCGGAAGCCGGGCCCATCGGCGGAGCATCAGCGGATCACCGCTGCCTCCTCGGATGTCAGCTCGGCGCGGCGCGATTGAGCCGGTGATGATCAAAAAGAAATGGGGGTAGGACGATGTCACATCATCAGCGCAAGGGCACATTGCTGCGGCGCGTTTGCGCGGCGGCGATCGTTCTCGGCTTGATCGGGACGGCCGGCGCCGCCAGCGCAGAAGAGAAGAGCCTGCCGGAGCGCGAGAAGCTGACCGGCGACTGGGGCGGCATGCGCCCCGCGCTGGAAGCGCGCGGGATCGACGTCGGCCTGCAATATATCGGGGAGATACTCGGTGTTTCCGGCGGCCTCTGGGGCGGGGAGCGGCCGGGAAGCGGCCCGTTCGCCACCTATGAGGGACGGTTCGATCTCAACATCAATGTCGATCTCGAAAAGTTCATGGGCTGGAGCGGCGGCAAGTTCAATGTGCGCGGGTTCCAGATCAACAATGCCCAGAACACGAATGCAGCCGATTATGTCGGCTCGATCGCCGACCCGAGCAATATTGACGCCTACGCGACCACCCGCCTCTTCACCTTGTGGTTCGAGCAGAATTTCGGCTCCTTCGCCTCGATCCGCGTCGGCCAGCTGGCGGCCGACGACGAGTTCCTGATCAGCAATACCGCGGGCGGCCTGATCAATGGCACATTCGGCTGGGCAACCATCATGTCGGCCAATCTGCCGAGTGGCGGCCCGGCCTATCCGCTGGCAACCCCGGGCGTGCGCCTGCAGATCAATCCGACCCAGAACATTGCGCTGTTGGGCGCCGTGTTCAGCGGCGATCCGGCTGGGAAAGATTGTTACACCAACAATCCCGATGCCGATCCGCAGATTTGTAACCGCTACGGCACGACCTTCAGCTTCAGCGGTGGCGCGTTCTGGCTCGGCGAAGCGCAGTACAACGTCAATCAGGAGAAGGATTCCAAGGGGCTCGCCGCCTCCTACAAGTTCGGCGCCTGGTACCACACCGGGGAATTTGCTGATCAGCGGTTCGGCGTTGACGAGTTCGGCACGGTCGTTCCGCGCGCGCTCGATCCCGCGTTCCCGCTTTACCACCGCGGTGACTGGGGCATTTACGCGGTCATCGACCAGATGCTCTGGCGCGGCGGCGACGCGAGCGCCAGCGTGTTCGTGCGCGCCGGCTTGGTGCCCGCCGACCGCAACCTTGAATCCTGGTACATCGACGGCGGCATCGGGCTGAAAGGCTTGGTTCCGGGCCGCGCCGACGACACGCTGACCGTCGGCGTCGCCTATTCGAAGATCAGCCCGGATGCGATCGCGGCCGATCGTGACCAAGTCGTCTACAATGGATCAAACTGGCCGCTGCGCAGCGGCGAGCCTGTCCTCGAGATCAGCTACATCGCCCAGGTCACGCCGTGGTGGACGGTGCAGCCCGACTTCCAAATCATCTGGAAGCCCGGCGGCAATGTGCCGCTCGACGAGGACGATCTTTCACTCGGTGTCGTGCCGAAAGCCTACCTGTTCGGCGTGCGCACCACCGTTACGTTCTGAAACCCCGTCTCCTGGGAGCAGCGAGCGATTCTACGAAATCGCCGTTCTGCCTTTTTGTTGTCGCATCGTGTTTTCGTGAAACCAGGTCCCACTTTCGCGCACGATGCGATGGCCGAGGAGACCAAAACCCCGTCCGGCTCACGCCGGGCCGGGTTTTGTGCTGCACGCGCTGATTCTACACATGCCTCATGACCAGCAGCCGGCTGGGGATGGCCATTGATCGACCGGCGGTAGTGCTTGCACATCGCCGCGTCAGGCGGCAGGTTGCGTGCCAGCCATTCAGCGTCAATCCTTTCGAATCGGAGCTTATTATCTCTCATGCGGGTGCTGGCCATCGATACCGCGCTGGCGGCCTGTTCGGCCGCGGTGCTTGATGTCGATCGCGGTGGCATTCTCGCGCATGAATCGCTGCCGATGGAGCGCGGTCACGCCGAAGCGCTGGTGCCGATGATTGCCCGCGTGATGAGCGAAGCCGGCATCGATTTTGCCGAACTCGACCGCATCGCGGTGACCATCGGCCCTGGCAGCTTCACCGGCTTGCGAGTCGGGGTCGCCGCCGCCCGCGGCATCGCGCTCGCCGCGGCAAAGCCGATCGTCGCACTGACGACGCTCGCCTCCTTTGCTGCGCCGCATATCTCTGCGGACGACACGACACCGCTACTATCCGCGATCGATGCGCGCAATGAGCAGCTCTATATCCAGCTTGTCGGACGCGGCGGACGCGCGATCGTTGCGCCGCGCCTCGCCGGCTTGCGCGAAGCGCTCCGCCTTGCCTCGGGGACGCCGACGCGCATTGTCGGCTCAGGCGCCGGGCTGATCCAGGCCGCTTGGCCGGCCGGCACGCCGGCGCCGCTGTTCGTCGAGACAACTGCCGCACCGGACATCGACTGGGTCGCGCGGCTCGGGGCCGTCGCGCTCGACACCACCAACGAGCCAAGGCCGCTCTATCTGCGCAATCCGGACGCCCGACCGCAGGACGCCTTCCGCTTGTCGCGGCGATGATGGGCTTCGTTCGCAGCTGGTTTAGCCGCGCCGAGGCCAACTTTACCGAGGCGAGTGTGAGCGATGCCGCGCATCTTGCCGCTCTCCATGCAAAATCCTTCCAGCGTGGCTGGAGCGAGGCCGAATTCGAGCAGCTTCTCATCGAGCCGCGGGTCATCGCCGAGCGGGCCTCGTTCGGGCGCGAACTCGCCGGCTTCATCATCTCGCGGCGGGTGGCCGATGAGGCGGAAATCCTCTCCGTCGCCGTGGCGCGCGGGTGGCGCAACCGCGGCCTGGCTAGCCAGCTCCTGGCGCTGCACCTGCGTAAGCTTGGGGAATTGGGGGTCGCCCGGGTTTTTCTCGATGTCGACGAAGGCAATGCTGCCGCCTGCCGGCTCTATCGGCACGCCGGCTTTCGCGAGGTCGGCCGCCGAGAAGGCTATTACGGTCATAGCGAGGCGCTCCGCGCCGCCGCCCTGGTGCTGCGCTGCGATCTTGCCTGAGCAGCCCGATGGACGTAAATCGTGTGGCCGCCTATGATTGTTTATTGTCAGCGAAGGAGGCGGAGCCCTCGTGACCGAGGAGAGCACGACCTATATCGAGGCGCAATGCGTCGCCAAGGGCATGCGCATGACCGAGCAGCGCCGCGTGATTGCACGCGTGCTCGCGCAGTCGGATGACCATCCCGATGTCGAAGAGCTCTACCGCCGCTGCTCCAGCATTGACCCCCATATTTCGATCTCGACCGTTTACCGCACGGTGAAACTGTTCGAAGACGCCGGTATCATCGAGCGCCACGATTTTCGCGAAGGGCGCGCCCGCTACGAGCAGATCCGCGAGTCGCATCACGATCACCTGGTCAATCTGCGCACCGGCGAGGTTGTCGAATTCCAATCCGAAGAGATCGAGCAGCTCCAACGCGAAATCGCCCGCCGGCTTGGCTACCGCCTCGTTGACCATCGCCTCGAACTCTACGCGGTGCCGCTCGACGAGACCAAATCGAGCTGATGCTGCGCCTCGTGCTCAACGGCGCGGGGCTTATTCTCGCCATTGCTGTATTGCTGCCGGTTCAGGTGATTGCAGTGCGGCTGGACCTGCCGTCTTTGCAGCGCCGCGTGCCGACGCTGTTCCATCGCCTCGTCTGCAGGCTGCTCGGCGTGCGCATTCGCATGGTCGGCGCGCCATCGGCCGAGCGCCCGCTCCTCATCGTCGCCAATCACGTTTCCTGGATCGATATCGCGGTGATCACCGCGCTGGTACCGGTGGCTTTCGTCGCCAAGCGCGAGGTCGCTTCCTGGCCGCTGTTCGGCCTGTTCGCGCGGCTGCAACGCACGGTCTTCGTCGACCGCACGCGCCGCCACGCGACGCCCGCAGTCAACGCCGAGATCGCCCGCCGGCTGGTCGCCGGCGATCCGATCGTGCTGTTCGGCGAAGGCACGTCGAGCGACGGCAACCGCATATTGCCGTTCCGCACTGCGTTGCTCGGCGCCGCCCGCGAGGCGTTGGCCGCGGCCGGGCATGACCGCATCCAGCTGCAGCCGCTGGCCATCAGTTATGTCGGATTTCACGGCCTGCCGATGGGCCGCCAGCATCGCCCGATCGCGGCGTGGCACGGTGCGCTCGACCTGTTTCCCCATCTCGTGGGGGTGCTGCGGCGCGGCGCCATCGACGTGACGGTGAGCTTCGGCAAACCGCTCGGTTTTGATGCGCAATCCGACCGCAAGGCCGTCGCCCGCGCGCTCGAAGCCGAGGTGCGCCGTCTCGCCACCGCCGCGCTACGCGGCCAGGAAATTGGATAACGACGCCCCCTCCACCGCCTACGGCGGTCCCCCTCCCTCGCTATGCGGCGGAGGATAAACCACGCGCGGCTGACCTATGCTTATTGTCCTCACATCCTCCCCCGTGAAACGGGGGAGGGGGACCATGCGCAGCATGGTGGAGGGGGCGGCACGCTGGCGGCAGCCAAGCCAGCCCAAATCACGCGCCAGCGGCCGTCCGCTCCCGCCGCAGCAAGGCCGCCAGCAAATGGCTGCGGGCGTCGGGCATCGACAGGCCGCGCGGCTCGAACACATGGCGGGCGAGGAAAAAACCGGTCAGCGCAAAGCCCGCCGTCAGTTCGGCGGCGTCCGGCGCGTCGCGGTCTTCGGCGAGAAACGCCGGCAAAGCGAGCAGGCGGTCGTGCCAGTCGCGGCCGGCCTGGCGCGAGACCGCACGGCCGGTCTTGGGCGACACATAGACGAGGTCCTCAGCCCCGCCGGTCGCTGCACAGCGCTCGAGATCGAGGCCGAAGCCGAGCTCGGCCAGCATCTGCAGCTCGAAGCGCACGACGAGCGCGCCGGCAAGCGCCGGATCGGCGATCTGCTCCAGCACCGCTTCGAGCGCATCATGGACCGCCGCATGCGGATCGCGTTCCGGCAACAGCCGCACCAGGCCGGCGAGATGCGTGACCGCAAACAGCGCGTGCGGTACCGGCAGGAATGCCGCCGCGCGCAGGCGCAAGCCTTCGACGGCATAGTGGCCGAGATGCTCGTCGAGCCGCGCCCGCCAAGTCGCGCTGACGCCATTGCCGGGCTGCAGCACCGCCCGCAGGCGCGAACCCGCGCTACCGCGCACCAAGCCGAGATGACGGCCATGCGCGCGGGTCATCAGCTCGACAATGGCGCTCGTCTCGCCATGGCGGCGGGTGCCGAGCACGATGCCTTCATCGATCCATTGCATCAGCGACACTTCACTTCATCTGGTCTCATGCCAGCGACTTTGCCCGACGATAAGCCCCCTCCCCATCCCTCCCCCGCATGCGGGGGGAGCGAGTCGCGCGCGCGACGGGTGGGGGCAAGCCAGACGCCTTGCCTGCGGATTGCCCCCTCACCCGCCCTCACTTCGTTCGGGCACCCTCTCCCGCAAGGGGAGAGGGAATAGGCTGGCGACGACCTCTTTCACTTAATTGATGATCCGAAATCAGTTTCACTCCCGCGGAAATTCCAGCCCCATCTCGCGATAGCGCTCGGGATCATCGGCCCAGCCTTCGCGCACCTTGACGAACAGAAACAGGTGCGCGCGCTGGCCGATCAGCCCGGCGATCTCCCTGCGCGCGTCGGAGCCGATCGCCTTGATCGTCTGGCCGCCTTTGCCGAGCACGATCTTGCGCTGGCTCTCGCGCTCCACATAGATCGTCTGCTCGATACGCACCGAACCGTCGGGCTGCTCCGCCCAGGCGTCGGTCTCGACGGTCGAGCGGTACGGCAGTTCCTGATGCAGGCGCAGAAAAAGCTTCTCGCGGGTAATCTCGGCGACGAGGCTGCGCAGCGGCGCGTCCGACATCTGGTCTTCGGGATAAAGCCAGGGGCCGGCCGGCACCGCGCCGGCAAGCCAGGCTTTCAGGTCGGCGACGCCGTCGCTGTTAAGCGCCGAGACCATGAAGGTCGCGGCGAAATCGATGCGCGCATTGGCGGCGCCGGCAAGGTCGAGCAACGCCGGTTTCGCCACCAGATCGACCTTGTTGAGCACCAGCGCCTTCGGCAGCGCGAGGCCGGCCAGGCGATCGAGAATCGCGTTCGTGTCGGTGTCGAGGCCGCGCTTGGCATCAACGACGAGCACGGCGAGATCGGCATCCTGCGCGCCCGACCAGGCGGTCGTCACCATCGCGCGCTCGAGCCGCCGGCGTGGCGCAAACAGCCCCGGCGTATCGACAAAGATAAGCTGCGCTGAGCCTTCGATGGCGATGCCGCGCACCAGCGTGCGCGTCGTCTGCACTTTCGGGCTGACAATGGTGACCTTGCTGCCGACCATCGCATTGACGAGCGTCGACTTGCCGACATTGGGCGCGCCGATGATCGCGATAAAACCGCAGCGCGTGGCCGCGGCCGCGGCCGGGCTGGTCTCCGCCTCAGCCATCGCACATCGCCACGGCAAGGCCCTCGCGGGCGAGCAGCGCCGCCGCCGCGGCCTGCTCGGCGGCCCGCTTCGAGCGGCCGAGCCCTTCGGCCGGCTGCAGATCCGGCAATTCGACGATCACGCGGAACTCGGGATCATGATGCGGGCCGCGGCGCTCGACCTCGCGATAGAGCGGCGTCGGCAGGCCGTGCCCCTGTGCCCATTCCTGCAGGATGGTCTTGGAGTCGCGCAGCGGGCGCACAAGATGGTGCATGCGCTCGCCCCACAGCCGCTCGATCAAGGCTGCCGCCGCCTGATAGCCGCCGTCAACAAACACCGCACCGACCACCGCTTCGCACACATCGGCAAGGATCGCGACGCGCCGCCGGCCGCCGGCATTGGTCTCGGAAACGCCGAGCTTGATGGCGGGACCGAGATCAATCGCGCGCGCGACCTCGGCGCAGGTTTCCTTGCGCACCAGATCGGCGAGCCGGCGTGACAGCTCCCCTTCTTCCGCCTTGGGGAAGGCGCGATAGAGCATGTCGGACACGACGAGCCCGAGCACGTGGTCGCCGAGGAATTCAAGGCGCTGATAGCTCGCCTCACGGGCCTTGCCCGACAGCGCCGAAATATGGGTGAGCGCGTTTTCCAGGAGCGCGGCGTCGGCAAACATGTACCCGATGCGGGATTCGATATCGCGTCGTGCCTTTGCCCGCGAACTCATCTGACGATCGTGAACAACCGGCTCCAGCGCACCGCCCATGGCCACGCCCAAATGTGCCAAGCAGGGACGCCATCGCCGATCGAGAAGAAGATGATCTGCGCACGGCCGACAATGTTCTCGAACGGCACATAGCCGACTTGGCTCAGCACCCGGCTGTCGGTCGAGTTGTCGCGATTGTCACCCATCATGAAATAGTGGCCGGGTGGTACCTCATAGACCTGCGTGTTGTCGAGGAACCCGTTGTCCTGAAGATCGAGCGTATCGTAGCTCACGCCGTTCGGCAGGGTTTCCCGCCACCGCCGCACCCGGAAAGGCCGGCCGTCTTCGTCGTCGACATAATCGGGCAGGCGCTCGCGCTTCACCGGCGTGCCATTGATGTGGAGGACACCGTCGATCATCTGGATGCGGTCGCCCGGCAAGCCGATGACGCGCTTGATGTAATCGGTGGAAGTGTCGCGCGGCAGGCGGAACACGACGACATCGCCGCGATTGGGCGGCTTGGCGAAAATCCGGCCGGAAAACAGTGGCGGTGACAGTGGGAAGGAATAGCGGCTGTAGCCGTAGCTGTATTTGGAGACAAACAGATAGTCGCCGATCAGCAGCGTCTCGATCATCGAGCCGGACGGAATATTGAACGGCTGGAACAGGAACGTGCGAATGACAAGGGCGATGATCAGCGCATGGAAGATCACCCGGGCGGTTTCGGCGAACCCACCCTCTTTCCGCTTTTCGCGCCGGTCTTCTTTACTGGACACGCTCATCGGCCTCTCTTTTATGGCTTCGCATCAATCTCGCCGGTTTGGGCATTTTCACAAGGAGCAAGCCAAGTCCGCCGCAGGAGCTGCGATCGCCGATCGGAAGACCCCACGCCTCGGCAGACCCGCCGTCTGGCGATCACATCGGCCTTCACGCAGGAAAACGGCGGCCCTCGGGCCGCAACGAAAGTGAGGACGCGATTCCGGCGGCAAGTCTTAGCGGCTCAGGCCTTGCTGCGCAAATTAAGTCATCGTCAGTTCCTTAGCGACCGGACACGCCGAGATGATGACGAAAGCCTGGGCAAGCGGCCATTCATCCGTCAGCGCAAGGTCGATTCGGGGGGTGAAGCCCGGGGGCGTGAGGGCATCGAGCCGGGCCATGGCGCCGCCGGTGAGGGCGAGCGTCGGCTGCCCCGAGGGCAGGTTGACCACGCCGATGTCGCGAAAAAACACCCCGGCGCGGAAGCCGGTGCCGAGCGCCTTGGCGCAGGCTTCCTTGGCGGCGAAGCGCTTGGCATAGGTCGGAACCCGGTTGCGCCGCCGCTCGGCGCGCGCGCGCTCCTTGACGGTGAAGATGCGGTCGAGAAACCGCTCGCCAAAGCGTTCGATCGTGCGCTCGATCCGGCGGATGTCAACGATATCGGTGCCGATGCCGATGATCACGCGATCGCCTTCGCCATGGCCCGCCCGCGCCGCATCGCGGCGAGCATGCGCTCGACCGCTCCGCCGAGCCCGATCGTGAGGGCGTCACCAATCAGGAAATGCCCGATATTCAGCTCGACAACCTGCGGCAGTGCCGCGATCGTCTCGGCGGTGAGATAATCGAGTCCGTGGCCGGCATGGACTTCAAGGCCGAGCCGGCGGGCATATTCGGCGCCGGCGGCGATGCGCGCAAACTCGACAGCGCCGGGTGCCCCCTCGCCTGCCGTTACGGCATCACACCAGGCCCCGGTATGAATCTCGATCGCCGGAGCGCCGATCGCGGCGGCCGCTTCGATCTGGTGCTCGTCGGAGGCGATGAACAAGGAGACGCGAATACCGGCCGCGGTCAACTCGCCCACCGCGTCGGCCAGCTCCTTTTTGTGCTCAACGACGTCGAGGCCGCCTTCGGTCGTGCGCTCTTCCCGCTTCTCCGGGACGAGACAGGCGGCGTGCGGCCGCGTCGCGACCGCGATGTCGATCATTTCCCGCGTCGCCGCCATTTCGAGATTGAGCGGCTTGGACAGACGCTCCATCAGGCGCTCGATATCGTCGTCGCGGATATGGCGACGATCCTCGCGCAGATGCGCGGTGATGCTGTCGGCGCCGGCGGCAATCGCCACCTCGGCCGCATGCACCGGGTCGGGATGCCGGCCGCCCCGCGCGTTTCTCAAAGTGGCGACGTGGTCGATATTGATGCCGAGGCGAATGGAAGGGAGTCCGCTCAACTGAAGCTCCTGCGGCATCGCGCAGCCGGCCGGCGCGCCGCTGTCCGATGACATCGATTGCCGGATGAATTCAAGAGCGATCATCCTGCCTGGAGCAAATTCCGTTCCGCCGAGGGTAAAATTCGCTCGCTTCGTTTCGCGTGATCGTCGTTTGCGCCCCCACTTCGGGTCTCACCCGGTCACCCGCTCGGCCTTGGCGACCACGGTCTTCGCCCGCAGCTGGGAGATGAGCGCGGTGAGGTGCTTGAGGTCGTAGACTTCGAGATCGATCATCATCTCGGTGAAATCGGGCGAGCGCCGCGTCATGTGGATATTGTCGATATTGCCGTCGTTTTCGGCGATCACCTGGGCGATCTGCGCGAGCGAGCCCGGTTCGTTGACCGACTGCACGACGATGCGCGCGGGAAACCGCTGTGGATGCTTCTCATCGACGTCCCAGCGCACGTCGAGCCAGCGCTCCGGCCATTCCTCGAACGCCTTTAGCGCCGCGGCGTGGATCGGATAGATCGTGATCTTCTCGCCCGGCGTCATGATGCCGACGATGCGGTCGCCGGGCACGGCGCCGCCCTCCGGCGCAAACCGCACCGGCAGGTCGCCTTTGAGCCCGCGGATCGGGATGGCATCGTGCTCATCGTCCTTGGCGCCGGGAAACTTGAACTTCACCGCGCGCGCGAGATTGAGGCCGAACCAGCCGCTGTCGGGTTTCGGCACCGCGGTTATCCGTTCCTCCTTGTAGTCGGGATACATCGCCCGCACCACGTCGGAGGCCTTCATCTCGCTGCGCCCGACCGCGGCAAACACATCGTCAATCGAATTGCGGGCGAGGCGCGGCAGCGCGCCGTTGAGCTTTTCATCGGAATAGGCGCGCTTCGAGGTCTGGCACAGTCGTTCGACGATGCGCCGGCCGAGCTCGGCATATTGCGCACGCACGGCGGCCCGCGTCGCCCGCCGGATCGCGGCGCGCGCCTTGCCGGTGACGACCACGGATTCCCACGCCGCGGGCGGGGCGATCTGCGCCCGGGAGGTGAGAATTTCGACCTCATCACCATTGTGCAGTTCTGCAATGAGCGGACTGATCTTGCCGTTCACCTTGCAACCGACCGCCTGATTGCCGATGTCGGTATGGACCGCATAGGCAAAATCGATCGGCGTCGCATTGCGCACCAGCGCGATCAGCTTGCCCTTGGGGCTGAAGCAGAACACCTGGTCGTGGAACAGTTCGAGCTTGGTGTGTTCGAGGAACTCTTCCGGGTTCGACCCCTCCACCAACTGCTCGATCGTGCGGCGCAGCCAGGCATAGGCACTCGACTCCCGCGACAGCATTTCCGACGGCGAGCCTACGCTGTCTTTGTAGAGCGCATGCGCGGCAATGCCGTATTCGGCGATCTCATTCATCTCCTCGGTACGGATCTGCAGTTCGACGCGCTGATTGCGCGGGCCGATCACTGTGGTGTGGATCGAGCAGTAATCGTTCTGCTTCGGGGTCGAGATGTAATCCTTGAAGCGGCCGGGTACGACCGGCCACGTCGTGTGAACGATGCCGAGCGCCTGATAGCATTGGGGAATCGTATTTACGATAGCACGGAAGCCGAGAATGTCGGAAAGCTGCTCGAAGCCGAGCGCCTTGACTTCCATCTTGTGCCAGACCGAATAGGCGTGCTTGCGCCGCCCGCTCACGCGCGCCGTAATCCCGCTATGGGCAAGCTTGGTCGAAAGCTGCTGCTCGATGTCGCTGATCAGATCGCTGTTGCGGGCGGCGAGCGCATCGAGCCGGTCGCTGATCACCTTGAAGGCTTCCGGCTGCAGCTCCTGCAGCGCAAGGTCCTCGAGCTCGCTGCGCATCGCATGCATCCCCATGCGGCCGGCGAGCGGCGCATAGATGTCGATCGTCTCCTCGGCGATCCGCCGCCGCGATGCCGGCGGCATATGGCCGATGGTGCGCATATTGTGCAGGCGATCGGCGAACTTGACGAGCAGTACCCGAACGTCCACGGCGATGGCGAGCAAGAGCTTGCGCAGGTTCTCCGCCTGCTTCGCCTCGCGCGAGACCAATTCGAGTTTTTTCAGCTTGGTGAGGCCTTCGACCAGATGGCCGATGTCGCTGCCGAACAGTGCATCGATCTCGGTGCGCGTCGCCTCGGTATCCTCGATGGTGTCGTGCAGCAGCGCGGCGATGATCGCCGCGTCGTCGAGCTTGAGATTGGTGAGGATCGCGGCGACTTCCAGCGGATGCGAGAAATAGGGATCGCCCGAGGCACGGGTCTGCCCGCCATGCGCGCGCATGGCATAGACATAGGCGCGGTTCAGCAGATCCTCGTTGGTATTCGGATTGTATTTACGAACCCGCTCGACGAGTTCGTACTGGCGCATCATCGGCTTGAATGTCGGCGCGGGTCGCGGCGGATCAAGAGCACGCATCAGGTTGGACGAGGGCTCACGCGGCGCGTGCACGGGTGCCTGGACCTGCATCCGTGGCAAGGAAGGAAGAGGCGAGCCCACGTGACGCACTCCTAATCCCGACCGTACTCGCTCCGCACCGTCCTGTAGACCTGCTGCACCCGAATGATGATGGTGATCGCGACCATGCTGGAAGTCCAGGGCCTCCCCGCCTGCCGACGCATTGCCGTCATGTCAGGCGGCTGCCACCCCCTCCCGCACCTAATCCTCGTCGTCAGGTTCGACAACTTCGGGGCGCTCTTCCGGCGGCGTCAATCCTTCGAGGCCACGCAGCAGCTCTTCCTCAGTCATCCGCTCCAGTGCCACCTCGGTGTCGTCAGCATCGACCCCCTCGCCGGTGCCGCCGATCAGCGGAACCGCTTCGGGTTCGGGCTCATCCACCTCGACATATTTCTGCAGCGAGTGAATCAAATCTTCCTTGAGATCGCCGGGCGAAAGCATCTGATCCGCGACCTCGCGCAACGCCACCACCGGATTCTTGTCATTGTCGCGGTCCACGGTGATCTGCGAGCCGGAGGAGATCATGCGGGCGCGGTGAGCGGCCAGGAGAACGAGTTCGAACCGGTTTGGTACCTTGTCAATGCAGTCTTCTACGGTTACGCGCGCCATCTGATTCCTCTCTTAAAGGTTGAGCAGCGGCGGATGCGCCCCAGGCTCGCCAAGTTCAAAGTAAATTCAACGCTTTCGTAAAGCCCGGCGGCTGCACACGCAACAGCGATTTGCACAGCGGCTCGTTATCGGCTATTTCGTTTGGAAATTACCTAGAACAATGGAAATTACCTAGAACAATGATGAGCCATGCTTATGTGATGCTTCAATGCGGGTAGCGCAATCATTCGCTTGCGGCGCGGCGGGATGACGCAGGCTTTGTTAATCGCCGCTCAATATCTGAAAAATGATGTCGGTACCGCCGAGCAATCGACGTTTGCCGGCT
The DNA here is from genome assembly GCA_964616635.1 of uncultured Rhodoplanes sp. Lineage (GTDB taxonomy): Bacteria > Pseudomonadota > Alphaproteobacteria > Rhizobiales > Xanthobacteraceae > Rhodoplanes. The sequence goes on from CAZTTL010000046.1 coordinate 13,046, forward strand.
GATAACTCAGCTTTCCTTTGACGAGACAATCATGGCAGTGCCCAGCGAAAAAATCGCACTATTCATCGACGGTGCAAATCTTTACGCGACAGCAAAATCACTCGGTTTTGACATCGATTACAAACGTCTGCTGCGCGAATTCCAAAGTCGTGGCTACCTCCTGCGGGCGTTTTATTACACCGCAGTGGTCGAGGACCAAGAATATTCCTCGATTCGGCCCCTGATCGACTGGTTGGACTACAATGGTTACACGGTTGTGACGAAAGCAACCAAGGAGTTCGTCGACCAGACCGGCCGCCGCAAGGTGAAAGGCAACATGGACATCGAACTTGCGGTCGATGCGATGGAAATCGCCGGCACGATTGATCATATGGTGTTGTTCTCCGGCGATGGCGATTTTCGCTCGCTGGTTGAAGCGGTTCAGCGGCGTGGGGTGCGGGTAACGGTGGTCTCCACCATCTCGACCCAACCGCCCATGGTCGCCGACGAGCTGCGCCGCCAGGCCGACGTCTTTCTCGACATCGTCGAGCTGCAAACCAAGATTGGCCGCGATCCGGGGGAACGGGTCGAGCGTGCGCCGCGCGAGCGCGAACCGCGCCAGCACACGCCGCAATTTCTCCAGCGCAGTACCAATGTGCGGCCCGATCCGGGCCTCGCCAATGATGACGCTTTCGACGATGAATGATGGCGCGGCCGAAAGCAGGCAGCGCCGGCCCCGGCGCGGTGCCTGAACTGCCTTTCGGGGCAACGCCGTCGTCCGAGAATCGTCGCGAAGATGCCGGAACGGGCGTCGTCGCCCCCGCGGCCGTGCCGGACCGCGACTGCCCGCGGTGCCCGCGGCTCGTCGCCTTTCGCAACACCTGGCGGGCCGCGCAGCCGGACTGGTTCAACGCGCCGGTCCCGTCTTTCGGCCCCGCCGAGGCGCGGCTGCTGATCGTCGGGCTTGCGCCCGGGCTCAAAGGCGCCAACCGCACCGGCCGCCCCTTCACCGGTGATTTCGCCGGGCATTTGCTCTACGCAACCCTGAAGGACTTCGGCTTCGCCCGCGGCGATTATGCCGAGCGCAGCGATGACGGGCTCACTCTGATTGATGCGCGCATCACCAATGCGGTGCGCTGCGTGCCGCCGGAGAACAAGCCGCTGCCGGTAGAAATCCGAACCTGCCGTGATTTCCTTAAAAACACGATCGCGGAGATGCGCGAGCTGAGGGTGATCATCGCGCTGGGGCGCATCGCCCATGACAGCGTGGTCGCCGCGCTCGGCCGGAAAATCGCCTCGGCGCCGTTCGCGCATGGCGCGGTCCATGCCATCGATACGTTGTCGCTGTTCGACAGCTATCACTGCTCGCGCTACAACACCAATACCGGCGTGCTGACGCCCGCGATGTTCCGCGCCGTGTTCGCAAAAGTGCGGGAGCTGCTGGACCAAGGACCGGCACCCACCGTCTCCGGATGATTGCGGCCCAGAATCCCGTTCAGGATCATGCTGCGGAGAATCATGCCGCCGCTGTTCACCATCGGCTATGAGCACACGACGCCGAACGCGTTTCTCGATGAGCTTGCGCGCGCGCAGATCGGCCTCGTAGTCGATGTGCGCGCTGTCGCCGCCTCGCGACGGCCCGGCTTCTCCAAGCGCCAGCTTGCCGCTGCACTCGACGAGCGCGGCATCGCCTATCTGCATCTGCGCGCGCTCGGCACGCCGAAGGAAGGCCGACTCGCCGCGCGCAGTGGCGATTTTTCCGCGCTTTTCCGCATCTACGAAAGTCATCTCGCAACGCCTGGCGCACGGGAAGAGCTTGATGCGCTGACCGAGCTGGTCCGCTCCGGCCAGCGGCTCTGCCTGCTTTGCTATGAGCGCGATCCGGGCCAATGCCACCGCCAACGGGTCGCGGCGCTGATGGCGGAGCGGACCGGCGTCGCGATCGAAGATTTGTTCGCGGCACCGTTCAGTGCCGCCGCGACACAGACCCCGCCATGACGAAGGCGGCGGCGAAGATTCGGGCCGAGATTCGGGTCGGCATCGGCGGATGGACGTTCGCGCCGTGGCGCGGGACGTTCTACCCGGAGAAGCTGCCGCATGCGCGCGAACTCAGTTTTGCGAGCGCGCATCTCACCTCGATCGAGATCAACGGCACCTTCTATCGCACGCAGACGCCGGCGACCTTTCGCAAATGGGCGAGCGAAACGCCCGATGGCTTCGTCTTTTCGGTCAAGGGGCCGCGTTACGTCACCCAGCGGCCCGCGCTCAACGAGGCAGGCGAGTCGATCAAGCGATTCTTTGACTCCGGCGTGCTGGAATTGGGTGACCGGCTCGGACCGATCCTCTGGCAGTTCGCGCCAACGAAAAGATTTGACGAAGCGGATTTCGCCCGCTTCCTCGAATTGCTGCCGCGTGAACTCGCGGGTCACGCGATCCGCCACGTCGTCGAAGCGCGGCATGCGAGTTTTTGCACGCCCGCCTTCATCGCCCTGCTGCGCCGGTTCAAGACACCGGTCGTGTTCGCCGAGCACGCGACCTATCCCGCCATCGCCGATGTCACCGGCGACTTCATCTATGCGCGCCTGCAGAAGGGCGACGACGCGATCTCGACCGCCTATCCGGACGCCGCGCTTGACGCCTGGGCGCAGCGCGCGTGCCGCTGGGCGGAGGGGTACGAGCCCGACGACCTGCCGCATGTCGACACGGAGCATCGCGCGCCCGTGCAGCCGCGCGACGTGTTCGTCTATTTCATCCACGAAGGAAAGGTCCGCGCACCCGCTGCGGCGATGGTGTTGATCGAACGGCTCAATAACCCGCGTTGAAATAGCGATTGATCCTCCCCCGTGAAACGGAGGAACTGGACCACGCGCCGCTTGGTGGAGGGGGTCTTGTCAGCGATCGCCCGTCGGCAATCGATGGAAGGAGATTTCTTTGAAAAGAGGATATACACACGTATACACAGGCTCAGGTAAAGGAAAAACGACGGCTGCTTTAGGTTTAGGAATTCGCGCTGCGGGCGCCGGAATGAAAGTTCACATGGTCCAGTTTATGAAAGGCAGAAGATATAGTGAAATCAACACGATCGAAAACATAAATAATTTTGCAATTACTCAACATGGTAGAGATGAATTTGTATCTAAGAAAAGTCCTGCGCAGATAGATATCGATCTTGCACAGAATGGCCTTAGATACTCTTATGAAATAATAAGCAATGGCACCTATGACGTAGTAATTCTTGACGAAATCAATGTCGCAGTTGATTATAAGCTAATTCCCTTAGATAGCATAATAAATATCATAAATAATAAGCCAGAGGCACTTGAACTAATACTTACTGGCAGATATGCCGATCCTGAAATAATAAGAAATGCCGACCTTGTGACAGAGATGCTTGAAATAAAACACCCGTATCAACAGGGGGTAGTCGCCAGAAAGGGCATTGATTTCTGATCGAGGCCCATTCAAATCGCTGCTGTTGTTGGTAGTTTCGCGTCTTAGGCTTTGCGGAACGCTTTGCCATGGGGAATGCCTACGCGTTGCGATTTCGGTTATGGTGATCTCATGATCAAGCGCTAAC
>CAZTTL010000047.1:0-7780 GCA_964616635.1 uncultured Rhodoplanes sp.
TGACGGGCCAGTGGTTGAGAGCGATCCGCTTTCCGTAGACCGGCTTCGCTCCGAAAGCGACCGAATTGCTGCGCGCCAGCAAAATGATGCGATGTGCCAGGAGCGGGACCTCCCGACAGACCGCTGCTGCAGTGCGACGTACTCGGCATGGCTTGCCGCAGCGGGCATCGTCTCCTTTTTCGTGTCCGTAATAATATGTACTGGAATTGAAAACTAACGCGAAATCCTACGCCGGAATGCTATTAACCTTCTTTTGACACATTAATTCGCAACGTATCGGCATCGTTTCGGGATTGAGGGGTCCCTGACGGCTTCAGCATTTCAAACGAGGATCGGCGCTCACAGCAGAACGATTTCTGCTGTCGCGACCGATTAGGGGGGCACATGATCCTAAGGCTGCCGATCGCGGCGCTAACCCGCGCACTTGTCGCGCTTCTTATCCTGACCGCCGCCGCAGGTGCGACAGTGCCTCTGCCCGGCAACACGAGTGTGGGCGAGAAAGACGGTTCCGCGAAGGCAGAGGGTGACCCTTTGGGGAGAAACACTCCGCAAGGCACGGTCAAAGGCCTCATGGCCGCATTCGCGAACGGCGATTATGAACGTGCAGAACGGTTCTTTGAGAAGGGTCTCGTTTATGTAGGAGCTGGGGAGTCTATTCCTTTAACGGCGACAGCCAGCGAGTTCTACAAGGTTCTTGATCGGGCGGGGACCATCGCCACGCCTGCCGAAATAAGCCCAAACCCTGAGGGCGACTTGAATGATGGGCTCGCCCCAAATCTTGAGCGGTTTGGTACCGCGAAGGCAGGCGATACGGAAGTTGTGCTCCTGGCTAAACGCGTTGAGCAGAACGGACAGGCGCCGATCTGGCTTGTCTCTGCAGAAACGCGTGCGGCAATGAAGACGCTCGCCAGGGTGAATGCTCGTGAACCCACTGAACAATCACTGCTCAATCGAGTTCCGGATGGACCAAGCATCGCCGGGACGCCGATTTCGCATTGGCTTGCGCTGTTACTCGCAGCGGGTATCAGCTTCATTTTTTCAATTGCTCTGGTCAGTTTGCGTCGTCGTTTTTTTCAACTCATGAAGTGGAAAGACACAAGATTCACGAAATTCATCGATGCCTCGGCCATGCCGCTGCGTCTGCTGATAACGGCGCCCCTCTTCTTTGCGCTCGTCAGCAGCCAAGCCCTCGGGCTATCGCTCCTTGAGCGCTACTATTGCATCATTCTTGCGCAGATTATTGCTGGTGTTGGGCTGGCATGGCTCGTGTGGCGAATCGCTGAAGCCGCGTCGGCCTATGCACTCGATCGGCTGTTGCAACGGGGACAGGGGGCCGCGTATTCGGTTGTCAGCTTCCTGAAGCGGCTGATCCAGGCTGCAATCATTGTTGCAATCGCATTTGTGGTGACGCGAAGTCTTGGTATCGATATGACGGCCGCCCTTGCAGCTCTCGGGCTCGGCGGCTTGGCGGTTGCCTTGGGTGCCCAGAAACTCTTTGAAAACCTGATCGGCGGCCTGACCCTGGTCGCAGACAGGCCGGTGCAGGTCGGTGATTTCTGCCGGTTCGGCAACGCGCTGGGGACGGTCGAGGACATCGGGATTCGTTCGACGCGCATTCGCACGCTGGACCGCACGGTGCTGACGGTGCCGAATGGCGAGTTTTCCGCCATGCAGATCGAGAACTTCACCAGCCGCGATCGTTTCTGGTTCCACCCGACGCTCAATCTTCGCTACGAGACGAGCCCCGAGCAGGTGCGTTATCTCCTGCAGGAGCTGCGGGCGATGCTCTATGCACATCCGCGCGTCAGCAACGAGCCGGCGCGCGTGCGCTTCGTCGCGCTCGCCGCTTATTCGATCGACCTGGAGATTTTCGCTTACGTCTATGCCAACAACTACGATGAGTTCCTCGAAGTGAAGGAGGATTTGCTGCTGCGCTGCGTGGAGATCGTCAACAAGAGCGGCACCGGCTTCGCGTTCCCGTCGCAGACACTCTATGTCGCGCGCGACGACGGGATCAACGCCGAGCGCACGCGTAATGCCGAAGACGCCGTCCGCACCTGGCGCGATAGCGGGTCACTGCAGATTCCCCGTTTCGACAACGATACGATTCGCATGCTGCGTGAAACCATCGCCTATCCGCCGGAAGGCGCGGCGATCAACGGCAAGCGGCAGCGCGCCTTGAACGGTGATACCGGCTTCGCGAATGGCGGTGACAGCCTCGCGAGCGAGGCCTGAGCACGCCTAGCAGGCTGCGGGTGATGCAGCAGTGCGGTGAACTCGGATGCCAGCCGCGATTCGTGCTGCGGCATGAACGGGTACGGATTTTCGCCGGAGCGAAATCTGCACTACGCCGTCTGGCTGTCGGCGGCGACGCTCATGGCATTGCCGCGCCACTCGAAATCCGAGCCGAGCAACCCGTCGAGCCACAGTGCCGGCAGCAGCAGGTCACGCAGCAGCGCCTGCACCGGATAGAGCGGCGACAGATGCCAGCGCGCGGTATAGGCGAGCGCCGCCTCCGCGCCGTACCAGACCAAGACGAAGAGGCAAACGGCCGCAGCCACCGGGCCGTTAAGCGCGTCGACGGCGGCGCCGAGCGCGATCGCCGGGAACAGCGCGCCGGAGAAGATCTCCGGGAGGAAGTACAACGGGAAGCAGGCGCGCCGCAGGCGCGCCCAGCGCGACTGGCGCCGCCAAACCTCGAGCGCTGTGCGATAGCCGAGCGGCTGCTCGAACGGCCGGTCGACGAGACGCACCCTGAGCCCGGCGGCACGCACCACCTTGGTCGAGGCGGCATCTTCGGCAAGATCGGCGGCGAGCCGGCGAATGCCGCCGGCATCGTCGAGCACGGCACGACCCCAGAACAGCGTCTTGCCCTGGGCGAAACCGAGCCCGATGGTGTCGGCGAAGTACTGCACCCGCGCCTGATAAGTGTTGAGGAAGGCGCATTCGAGCTCCGCCCAGAAATTCTGTGGACGACTTCCGACCGGCGGCGCGCAGACGAGGCCGGTGTCCTCCTGCCATGACGCGAGCAGGCGCTGGATATAGTCGCGCGGCATCAGCACGTTCGAATCAGCGATCGCAATCCAGTCATGGGCGGCGGCGTTCCAGCCTTTGACGCAGTTGTTGAGCTTGGGATTGTTGCTGATGCGCTCGTCACCGATGAGCAGCCGCGCGCGCCGGTGCGGATACTCGGCCATCAGCGCCTCGACGACCGGGATGACCGGGTCGGCAGCCGAAGCGACACAAAAGATCATCTCGTAATCGGGATAATCGAGCACGAAGGTCGTGCGCAGCGTTTCCACGATGTGATTCTCGATCCCGCAGAGCGGCCGGATGATGCTGACCGGGGGGGCGGCCGCGGGCACCGGCTCAGACAGCGATCGCGCCGCGCAGCGCGCCGTCGCAGCACCAATGCTCGCGATATGAAACAGGAAGGCGAGGCCGCAGAACACGGCAGTGAGAATCAAGAGGGTCATCGCGGCGCGATACAATGAGCGTATGACGGTGCGATGACGCTGGTCGTCATCCAACCGCAACAAGACTCTGCAAGATACCAACCGCCGGACTCAGGGGAGGACCTTTGCGGTGATGGCTGACACCGACTCACGGCATTTCCGCACATTATTTATTTCCGATGTTCATCTCGGCACCCGGGGATGCCAGGCCCATCGCGTCCTCGACTTCCTGCGCTGGCATGATGCCGATACGATCTATCTCGTCGGTGATATTGTCGACGGCTGGGCGCTCAAATCCTACTGGTACTGGCCGCAGCCGCACAACGACGTCGTGCAGAAGCTCCTGCGCAAGGGCCGCAAGGGTGCCCGCATCATCTATCTGCCCGGCAATCATGACGAATTCCTGCGCGACTATTTCGGCACGCATTTCGGTGGCGTCGAGGTCGTCGACCATGCCATTCACGTCTCGCCGCAGGGCAAGCGCTATCTCGTCGTGCATGGCGATTATTTCGACCTCGTCGTAACCCAGGCGCGCTGGCTTGCCCGCGTCGGCGACAAGGCCTATGACTTTGCGATTACGGTCAATCGCCTGCTCAACGGCATTCGCCGCCGGCTTGGTATGGGCTATTGGTCGCTGTCGAAATGGGCAAAGCTTAAGGTCAAGAATGCCGTCAATTTCATCGGCGATTACGAGCGGACGCTCGCCGCGGAGGCGCAGCGTCATGATGTCGATGGCGTGATCTGCGGGCACATCCATCATGCCACGATGCATCATGCGTTCGGTGTCCATTACATCAATTGCGGCGACTGGGTCGAAAGCTGCACGGCGATCGCCGAGCATCATGACGGGCGGTTCGAGCTCATCACCTGGACCGAGACGGAGCATCTCGGGCACAAAGCGCCGGCTGCTGTCGCCGCCCAGGCGGCTTGACCCGACGTCGACCCGTTCACGCGTTCCTCTCCCAGCGCAATCTTAGTGGAGCCACTCATGGCATTACTCCTGCGTCCGCGCGAGCTCTCCGATCCTGACCGCCGCGTTATGGAGAAGGCCTATGCCCGCTGGGCGCCGCTCTATGACGCGATCTGCGGCCCGATCTTCGAGAACGGGCGGCACGCCGCGGCCGCGGCCGCACGCGAGGTGGGCGGGCGCATTCTCGAGGTCGGCGTCGGCACCGGCCTGTCATTTCCCGACTATGACGAGACAACCGAGATCGTCGGCATCGACCTGTCGGCGCCGATGGTAACGAAAGCCAAGGCACGTCTCGCCAGCGGCCAGTTTCCGCATGTCAAGGCCGTGATGGTGATGGATGCCGAGCATCTTGCATTTCCCGATGCGTCCTTCGACTGCGTCGTCGCGCAATTCGTCATCACCCTGGTCGCCGAGCCCGAGCGCGTGCTCAACGAATGCGCGCGGGTGGTGCGTCCGGACGGCGAGATCATTCTCGTCAATCACTTGTATTCCGAGACCGGCGTCACCGCGGCGATCGAGCGCTTATGCGCGCGGCCCTCGCGTGCGCTCGGACTGCGGCCGGAATTCCCGTTCGCGCGTCTCGCCACCTGGGCGCGCGGGCATCACGGCGTCGAACTCGTCGAGCGGCGGCCCGTCAAGCCGCTCGGCATCTATACGCTGGTGCGGTTCCGCCGACTGCCGGAGCAAAGCGCAGCCGCGGCATAAGGCGCCGGCGGCGGCCTTGCCGACCGTATGGGCGCGGGTCTAGGCTTTCGCCATGACCGCAACCGACTCTGCCGCACCGGCCGCGCTGCCGACCGCGGCCGACGTGGACAAGGCCGTTGAGCGGCTTGCCGGCGTTGCCATGCACACGCCGCTGGTGTCGTCGCAAGTGCTCGACGAGATCACCGGCGGCCAGGTCTTTCTCAAGGCCGAGATGCTGCAGCGGACCGGCTCGTTCAAATTCCGCGGCGCTTACAACAAGCTCAGCTCGATCCCGCGGGTGCGGCGCACGAACGGCGTGGTCGCCTATTCCTCCGGCAATCACGCGCAAGGCGTCGCCGCGGCGGCGGCGCTCCTCGGCATCCCCGCGGTGATTGTGATGCCGCGCGATGCGCCGTCGAGCAAGCTCGCGCGCACGGCTGCGCTCGGTGCCGAGATCGTGCTGATCGATCGCACACGCGATGATCGCGAGGCGATCGCCCGCGACATCGCGGCGCAGCGCCGGGCCGAGATCGTGCCGCCCTATGACGACCCGATGATCATCGCCGGGCAGGGCACGGCAGGGCGGGAGATCATCGACGATCTCGCTGTGCTCGGCGTCGCCCCGGACACCGTCGTCGTCAACGCATCGGGCGGCGGCCTGGTCGCCGGCATCGCGCTTGCCGTCAAGGCGCACGCGCCGGATGCACAGATTTTTACCGCCGAGCCGGCCGAGTTCGACGATCACGCGCGCTCGTTCCGCAGCGGCCAGCGCGAGCGCAACGCCCAGGTCACTGGCTCGATCTGCGATGCGCTGATGTCGCCGACCCCCGGCAAGCTGACCTTCGAAATCAACAGGTCACTGGTGGGGCAGGGGGTGAGTGCAAGCGAGGACGAGGTCAAGCGCGCGGTCGCCTTCGCCTTTAACGAGCTCAAGCTCGTGGTGGAGCCGGGCGGCGCGGTCGCGCTTGCCGCGCTCCTCGCCGGCAAGGTCGATGTTGCCGGCAAGGTCGCCGTTGCGGTGCTGTCGGGCGGCAATGTCGACGCTGACCTGTTCGCCCGCCTGGTGGCCTGAGCGCGGACGGTCCCACGAAAGCGTTTGCCGCGCGAACGCACACCTTCTGCTTGATCGGATAATCTTATCCGAAAAGTCTGCAGCTTTTCGGGATCATGCTTTAGCTGAACAGCGCGATGCGTTCTTCTTCGCTCAAGGCATAGACCGGGGCCAGCGGATCGGCGGACGCTGGTTCCGAAGGCTCCGGCGCACGCAAAGAGGCAAGCGACGGCGGGCGCACCGGCAGGTCGTCAAGGATGACCATTTCGCTCATGCTTTCGCCTTCCGCCGCCTGGTCGTCCTCGTGCCCGAGCGCCCGGCGCAGCGCGGTAATAGCGGCGCGCAAATCGTCCTCGGACATCACGCCAGCGAAGGAGTCGCTGAGGGCGGACGGGTCAGCCGCCGGCGCAGGCTCATCAGCGCGTGCAGAATCGGGGCGCAAGGCCTTCTGCAGCAGATCCAGGGTCAGCTCGGCGAGCCCCGGCATCTCCGAGCGCTCCGTCGCCTCCGTGTCTGTTTCTGCATCAGCCGCAGTCTCGGGCATCGCCTCCGCTTCAAGCAGCGCCGCCGCTTCGTCGACGGCAGCGTTGAGTGCCGGTTCGCCCGGCGCCGGTATGGAGGGCGCCTCGGCGTCGCCTTGCTCGGCGTCGATCCCGGCATCACCGGGGGACTGAGCCTCGGTACCGACCGTGCCGACGAGCCAAGTCGGGAGCCCTGTTCGCTCCGGCAACGGCGACGCGTCCGGCGAATCCGCGGATGTGCAGCGATCCAGTGCATCAGCCGGGGCGGCCGGCGGCTCCGCATCGATGAACATTTGCACGATCGGATCGACACTGGCTGCGGGGGCTGGGGAGGCTAGGGGGGCTGGGGGGGCCGGCACCGCAACGAGCGCTGACGCAGGCTGATCGGCCTGCGGCGTTGGGGGCTCTGCAGAGGTTTGCACGGCGGGATCGGTATCGGCGACCGACGGCGGCTCGTTGGGCTGGGTCTCCGCGGGTGGAGCAAAAGTCCAGTCGACGGGAGCACGACTCTCGGTCGTGTCAATCTGCACAATCTCTGCGATCGCTGGCGGTGCTTCTGCTTCAACACGTGGGCCGAAGATCATCGTCTGGTTGAGCAGATCCGCGGTCGGCGTTTGCGCATCGAACAGCATCGGGCCTTGCTCGACAGCCGGCTCGACCTGGCCGGTTTGCTCGTTCGCACCCGCGGGTTCGGCGTCGCCGGCCATCTCGGCCGCCGGCGTGGGCGCACTATCCCCGTCGGCGGTGAGGCTCGCGGCCGCAGCGGCGGGCGTCGCAACAGCCTGCGGTTCGCTTGCGAGCGGCTCCGGCGTGGTCGGCACCCGCGCCCGGATATCGGCAAGCGCGTCGAGCCGCTCGCGTTGCTCCTGCAGCAGCCGCAGCATCTCCTCTTCGCGCTCGCGGGCTTGAGCCCGCTCAGCCTGCTCCTGTTCGGTCGGCCGCTGCGCCGCTACTTCGGCACGAACGCCGTCCAGCGTCTCGACGAATGCGACGACCCGCTCGCGCAGTTCGGCAATGCCGGAGACTTCACGCGGTTCAGCCAGCGCCTGCTCGATCCGCGGCAGTGCACCGAGCTGTTCCTGTATCTCCGCCAGGCCTG
>CAZTTL010000047.1:7880-16573 GCA_964616635.1 uncultured Rhodoplanes sp.
TGGCGGAGCGCGGCCTCGCCTATGGCCCGGTCCGGCTGTGGGGATCGGTGGCCTTTATCGCCGCCAATCTCGGCGGCGGGCTTTTGCTCCAAAAGTTCGGCGCGCTCGACATCATCTGGGCGCTGGTGGTGGCGCTGATCGCCGCCGCGATTGCCGCCAGCCTGCAGACGCCGCTGGCGTCGAAACGCACCGAGGGAGTCCATGCGGCGCCGGCGGGTCCCTCGCTGTGGCGGTCGCGGCGCTTCGTCGCCGTGGTGATTGCGGCCGGCCTGATCCAGGCAAGCCACGCGGTCTATTACGGCTTTGCCAGCCTGCAATGGGCGGCCAAGGGCTGGGATGGCACCACCATCGGCGCGCTCTGGGCGATCGGCGTCATTGCCGAGATCGTCCTGTTCGCAGCCTCGGGTCGATTGCTGACCGCGCTGCGTCCGTTCGACCTGCTGGCGATCGGCGCGGCCGGTGCCGTCTTGCGCTGGAGTGCGATGGCCTTCGACCCGCCGACGCTGCTGGTGCCGGTTCTGCAATGCCTGCACGCGCTCACCTTCGGTGCCGCCCATCTCGGCGCTATGCATGCGCTCGGCCGCTTCGCCGCGGAGCACCGCGGCGCTACCGCCCAGGGCGACTATTCTGCCGTCGTCGCCACGATGTCGGCCGCGGCGCTGGGGCTCGCCGGCGTGCTGGTCGACGCTTTTGGCACGTATTCCTACCTCGCAATGGCCGCCGCCGCGGCGCTTGCCGGCGCGATCATCGTTGCTGCGGGCCGCGACGCGCTGACTTGAGCCGTTCCCTCATCCCCACAGTGCCGGCGTCGCCGGATGGACCTTGCTGCCCTCGTAGACGAGGCCGAAAAGCCGGTCGGAGGTGAGCAGCAGCGGTCCGTCGAGATCGACATAGGGGGCGCCCTGCGCCAGCAGCAGCGCCGGCGCGATCGCGAGCGAAGTCGAGACCATCGAGCCCACCATGATCGCAAAGCCCTGCGCGCGGGCGTGTTCAGCCACCGCCAGCGCTTCGGTCAGACCGCCGGTCTTGTCGAGCTTGATGTTCACCGCATCGTAACGCCCCCGCAGCCCTTCAAGGTTCGCGCGGTCATGCACGCTTTCGTCGGCGCAGAGCGGCACCGGGTGGGCAATCCCGGCGAGCGTGGCGTCGTCGCCGGCCGGCAGCGGCTGCTCGATCAATCGTACGCCGGCGGCGGCGCATGCGGCGATGTTGCTTTCGAGATCGTTCGCGCGCCAGCCCTCATTGGCATCGACGATCAGCGCCGAGTCCGGCGCCGCTTGGCGCACCGCCGCGATACGCTCAGCATCGCCGGGCGCGCCGAGCTTGATCTTGAGGAGCGGGCGCGCGCGTGCCACCTCGGCGGCGGCCGCCATCGTTTCCGGCGTCGACAGCGAGATCGTATAGGCGGTGACGAGCGGGTGCGGCGGCGGCAGGCCGATGAGCTCGTGCACCGGCCGGCCGCTGCGCTTGGCTTCGAGGTCCCACAGCGCGCAGTCGAGTGCGTTGCGCGCCGCACCGGCCGGCAGCGCCTCCGCAAGGGCCGTGCGATCGAATTCATCGGGTAGCAGGAAGTGGTCCAATCGGGATCCACTCTCCCCTGAAAGGGGAGGGTCGGACCGCGATCCGCGGTCCGGGGAGGGGTCGCTGGCCGATTGTCGATCCCCTCCCGGTGCGGGACTGCTCGCCGACCTCCCCCTTTCAGGGGGAGGTTGTTCGCCTCGGCGGCCGATCGCGAGGGACCGGATGGAATCGATGACACGGTCGACCGTCTCGCCATAGCGCGCATAGGGCACGCATTCGCCGCGCCCGCGATGGGGGCCATCGGTCAGCGTGACGACGACGACATGCGCCTCGGTCTTGGCGCCGCGGCTGATCGTGAACGTGCCGGCGATCGGCCAGCGCTCGTCGATTACGGAGAGTTCGATCGGCATGGGGGTTCTGTCCGGTCGGGAAAGGGCAGGGGCGAGGGACGGGAGGATCGTCATCGGAAACAACAGACCACAATCAGACCATATTCCTACCGTGGCCAAGTCCCGAGCCCATGATAAGTTGCAAATTGATACGAATTTTCATGTTTTCGGTGAGACGCTGTGCCGCGGATTCGAACGATTCGCCGTCAATCACAGGGCCCGGAGGCCACGCAACCCGGAATGCGGCTGGCACAGGGAGTCCGAAGGTGAGGAGCCCGGCGGGGTGAGCCAATCACTGCTCGACATCAGCGTCGACGGCGGACGCCTTGCGCTCGCCGCTACCGGATCATGGACCGCGGACCGCGCCGGTGACCTCGAATGGCAGGTCGAGGCCGCCGTGCGGCGCGCCAAGGAGGCGCCCGCGGTCGACATCCGGATGGGCGGGGTGGAGCGGCTCGATACCTACGGCGCCTGGCTGATCGAGCGATTGCTGCGCGGCTTTGCCGCCGCCGGGCGCGAGGCGCAGGTGCTCGATTTCCCCGAGCGCTATCGCGATCTCATCAACGAGACGCATCAGGTCAACCGTGCCGCGCCGGCCGCGTCGCGCCGCACAGCCTTCGGTTCCGTGCTCGCACTGGTGCGCCGCACCGGTGTCGCGCGTGGCCGTGATCTCGTTCTGATGGTGCAGATGCTCGGCCAGCTCACCGTCGCGGCGTGGCATTGCCTGCAGCGGCCACGGAATTTCCGGCTCACCTCGACCATCCATCACCTTGATCGCGTCGGCTGGCGGGCCGTGCCGATCGTCCTCCTCATCACCTTCGTGCTCGGCTGCATTATCGCGCAGCAGGGCATCTTTCATTTCCGCCGCTTCGGCATCGAGATCTATGTCGTCGACATGGTCGGCATCCTCATGCTGCGGGAGATGGGCGTCGTCATGGTGGCGATGATGATCGCCGGCCGCTCGGGCAGCGCCTATACCGCCGAGCTCGGCTCAATGAAGATGCGCGAGGAGATCGACGCCCTGCGCACCATGGGCTTCGACCCGCTGGAAATCCTCATCCTGCCCCGCATTGTCGCGCTCATCATTGCGCTGCCTCTGCTGACCTTCATCGGCGAGATGGCGGCTTTGGTCGGGGCGGCGCTGGTGTCCTCGAGCTATGCGGGCATCAATAACGAGATTTTCCTCGCCCGCCTGCGCGACGCCATCACCATCAACGACTTCATCGTCGGTCTGGTGAAGGCGCCGTTCATCGCGCTCGTCATCGGCATCGTCGCCTGTGTCGAAGGTTTGAACGTCGCCGGCAGCGCGGAGTCGCTGGGCCTGCATACGACGGCGTCGGTGGTCAAATCGATCTTCCTCGTCGTCGTCATCGACGGCCTGTTCGCCGTGTTCTTCGCTGCCATCGGGATTTGACGGCCGATGGGGACGGTGGGCAACGAGGCGGTGATCAACGTGCACGAGCTGGTCGTGCGCTTCGGCAAGACGCTGGTGCTAGACGGCGTCTCGCTCGACGTTTTGCGCGGGGAAATCCTCGGCTTCGTCGGCGCCTCCGGCGCGGGAAAGTCTGTACTGATGCGTACCATCATTGGCCTGCTGCCGCGTGTCAGTGGCCGCGTCGCCATCCTCGGCACCGAGCTCGAAGGCTTGAGCGAAGCCGAGCGCCGCGCCCTGGAGCGGCGATTTGGCGTGTTGTTTCAGCAGGGTGCGTTGTTTTCCTCGCTGACCGCGCGACAGAATGTGCAGTTCCCGATGCGCGAGCATCTGCGCGTATCGCGGCGGCTGATGGACGAGATTGCGGTGGCCAAGTTGGAAATGGTCGGCCTCACTCCTGACGTCTGCAACAAGTATCCAGCGGAATTGTCCGGCGGCATGATCAAGCGCGTGGCGCTTGCACGCGCGCTTGCGCTCGACCCCGAGATCGTCTTTCTCGACGAGCCGACCTCCGGCCTCGATCCCATCGGGGCCGGTGATTTCGACCTCCTGATTAAGACGTTACAACAAACTTTAGGATTAACGGTTTTCATGGTAACCCACGATCTCGACAGCCTGCACACGGTTTGCGACCGGATCGCAGTATTGGCGGATCGCAAGGTGATCGCCGTGGGGCCGATGGCGACGATGCTCGCGTCGGATCATCCGTGGGTGAAGTCTTATTTTCGTGGAAAGCGTTCGCGTGCCGTCGGTGCGGCGGGGGCGGCCTGAAGCGACGGGACCAGTCGCATGGAAACAAGAGCGAATTACATTTTGGTGGGGCTGTTTACGCTGGCGGTCATCGTCGGCGGCTTTCTCTTCTTCTACTGGTTCAATGCGCCGGGCGGTGGTTCCGAACGCAAACACTACGAGGTCGTGTTCGACGGCTCGGTCTCCGGGTTGAAGCCGGGCGCCTGGGTTCTGTTCAACGGTTTGCGGGTCGGGGATGTTACCAACCTGCGGATCGATCCGGACGCGCCGCGGCAGGTGATTGCCGACATCCTCGTCGACGACAAGATCGTGGTACGTGAGGACACCGCCGTCGGCCTCGAGTTCCAGGGGCTCACCGGCTTTGCCTCGGTCGCATTGCGGGGTGGCACGGCGACCTCGCCGCCGCTCGATCCGCCGATCCTGCATGCCGATCCCAACGCCACCCAGGACGTGACGTCGGCAGCACGCAGCGTGCTGCGCCGGCTCGACAGCGTTGTTGCCGATAATCAGGCCTCGCTGCACGTCTCGTTGAAGAATCTCGAAGTCTTCACCGAGGCGCTCGCCGGCAATGCGCAGCGCATCGACCGCATTCTTGCCAATGCGGAGACAGTCGTCGGCGGTGCCGAAACCAAGCTGAATGACGTGGCTGAAGCGGCGCGTTCGATCAGAAAGCTTTCCGACAATCTCGACAAGAGCGTCTCCGAAGTGTCGACCGGACTTGCCCGGTTCAGCAATGATGGGCTCAAGCAGTGGGAAAAGCTTGCAGTCGACGGGCGCCGCGCCATCAATACGCTTGAGCAGACCGTCAAGAACATCGACCAGAATCCGAGCCGGCTGTTGTTCGGTGGCGCCCCGGCGCGTCCAGCCGGCTCACGGATCTTGCGTCGACGATGACAGGCGCTCGTGTCCAGGTGCGTTCGTAGCGCTGATTGCCCTGGATCGCGACCCGCAGCACCCAGGCACACAATCAGCAGGGCAGGGCGCGCACATAAGAAAGGGAGCGCGCCCGACAGGCACGCTCCCCCTTCACCCGCTCCCATTATTCTGTTCTGTTCGACGCCGAGAGCGCTTTCCCTCGTCCGAGACGCTGCGCTCTCAATAGATTTTCTTTAGAGAGGGCAACAAGACCCGTTGCGAATGGCCGGGACCGAAGCCCCGGCCATGACAGCCATCAGTCCTCCAGCCGCCCGGCGGCATGCGCCAGCATGGTATAGACCTTACCTGTCTCCGAAGTCAGGTAGGTCCGGGCGACGACCTGACCGCGATCATTGCGTGACACCTCCTCGAGCAATTGCTCGAACTCGTCGATATAGCGATCGACCGTGTCGCGGAATTCGCGATCGGCGCGATAGCGCTTACGGACTTCGTCGAAGGTCTTCTGGCCCTGCATGGTGTAGAGCCGCCGCGTGAAGACGTTGTGTTCACCGCGGTTATAGCGGTCCCACAGCTCGGCTGCCGCGTCATGATCGATCATGCGCGCGATATCGACCGAGAGCGCATCGAGCGACTCGATGGCATAGTGCTGCGGCCGATCGTCGTTGAGGCCGTTCTCCCCCCGCCCGGGCGCAGGTGGACGCTCCTCGCGGATCGGCTCATCGGTATCGCGCGACGCTCGGCCCAAGAGGTCGGACAGCCAGCCGCCGCGGCCCTTGTCCTTCTCTTGGACCGGTGCAGGCGGCGCTGCCGGCTCGGGGCGCCGGGGCGCCGGCTGTGGGGCAGGCGTCGGAGCCGGCATGTCAGTCCACGAGGCCTGGCGCGGCGGCGGAGCGCTTGGACGCGTCTCCACCTCATGGCGTCCGCCGGTGACGCTCGCGAGCAGCGGTTCCTCGCGATAGACGCGACGGGCCGGGTCGGCCGAGGCCGTGTCGATGCTGCGCCCGTGGCGGGCGACGATGCGGTTGAGTTCGGCCAGCGCTTCGATCTGGTCGACGATGACCCGGCGCATCTGCGCAGCGCTTTCCGCGGTTTCCTGCGGCAGCTCGAAGATGCCGCGCCGCAGCTCCTGGCGCGTGCCTTCGAGCTCGTGCTGCATCTCGGCCGTCATCTGCCGCATGCCCTGCAAAACCTCAGAAAAGCGTTCGGTGGCGTTCTGCAGCATGCCCTCCGCCTCGTTGCTGGTCTGGCGGAACAGCGCATGCGCCTCGTTCGACGCCTGCTCGTAGACGCCGTGCAGCGTTTCCAGCGTGCGCTGCCGCTCATCCTCGGCGGCGATGCGCACCCGGTCATGCTGTTCGGCGATCGAGCGGGCGCTCTGCGAACTCGCCTCGGCAACCAGGCGGGCGATATCGCGGGTGCGGCCTTCGGCGGCGACGAGCGACTCGCCGAGCAGGTCGGAGAAGCGCTTGAGCCGCAGTTCCAGGTCCTCGGTGCGGCTGTCGAGCATGGTGACGACATTGTCGAGCTCCTGGCGCCGCGCTGCTACCGATTCCTCGGTGCGGCGGTTGCTGCCATCGATCAGCTCGACCATGGCGGACAGCGAACGGCCATGGCTGTCGAACTGGACGGCGATGTCGTTGAGCTCGCTCAACACCTTGGTGCTGATATCCTGGAACGCGCCGACATTCTCCCTCACTTTGTCAGTGGTTGAGCCGGTGCGGGTCAGCAACTGGTTCATTGTCTCGACGAACTCGTTGACGCGCGATGACAGGCCATGCTCGATCGCGCCGAGATTGTCCTGCGCGCCGCTCAGCACTTCCTGGATGAGCGTGTTGGCTTCGCGCAAGCGCTCGAACAGGGCCGTGGTGTCGGAGCGAAGCATGCCGTGGGTTTCGAGGATCTCGGACACTGCGGCGATGCCGGTCTGCTTCGACTGCTCGACGGCCTCGTGAGACGTGCGCTGCAGTTCGTCGAGCCGCTGGACGATGGCCGCGATCGATTCCTCGACCACGTGCCGGGTCACGTCCTGCACCTCCTGGCCCTTGCTCGACAGCGTTGCCGTCGATTCGGCAACCGCGGTGTGGGTCGTGTCGCGCAGCTCCTGCAGCTTCTGCGTCAGCAGCACCACCGACTGGGCGACCGAAGTGCGGGTCGTCTCCTGCAGCTCCTGGGCCTTCTGGGTGAGGGCCGTGTTCGCCTGTCCGACGGCGTTGCGTGCGACCTCCTGCAGCTCCTGCGTCTTCTGGGTGAGGGCGGAGGTGGTCTGACCGACGACCGCGCGCGTGGTTTCCTGCAGTTCCTCCAGCTTCTGGATGAGGCCTTCGCTCGACTGCGTCAGCGTGGTCTTCTGAATCTCCTGCCATTCCTGCATGCGCTTGGTGAGCGCTGCGGCAGATTCGGTGATGGAACTGCGCGAAGTGTCCTGCAACTCCTTCATATTGCGGCTGACCGTGTCGGTCGCCTTCCCACTCGCCTCGCCGACGATGCGGACGAGTTCGTTGCTGTTGTCCATCATCGCCTGGGTGAAGGCAAAGTTCTTGGCTTCGATCGCGTTGACAGCCTGGTCGGTCACCCGGGTCATGCCGGCAGTGAATTCGTTGCCCTTGGTCGTGAGCGCCGTGATCAGGCCGCTGCTCTTTTCGTCGAGCAGGCCGGTGAGCGCGGCGGAGCGCGTCTGCACGGCATTCACGATCTCATCGGCCTTGCCGATGAAGCTGCGCGCGACCTCGGCACTCAGCGTTGTCAGGTTGGTTTCGACCTCCGACATATCGTGCTTCAGCGTGCCGCTGGCATTGGCGCTCGCCGCCGTCAGCCGCTCCTCGACCTCGGCCGCATTGTGCTTGAGCGCCTCGCTGATTTCCGATGTTAGCGCGGTGAGGACGCGGTTCACCTCCATTGCGTCCTGCTTGATGACCTCGGTCATGCCGGAGGAGGCGGCGGTGACCAGGCGCTCGATCTCGGCGGCGTCCTGCTTCAGCGTTCCGCCCATCCCGGTGAACAGCCTGTCGAGCATGGTCTCGGCCTGCGCCACATCGCGCTTGAGCGTGTCGCTCATCGCGGCCGAGAGTTCGGTGAACAGCCGCTCGATGTCGGCCGCGCCCTGCTTTACGTTGCCGTCGATCATCGACGCGACGGTGGCCAACATCTGCTCGACTTCGGCGGCATCCTGCTTCAGCGTGCCGCTGGCACCGGACGAAGCAGCCGCGAGCGCCCGTTCGACTTCCGCGGCGTCCTGTTTCAGCGTGCCGCTCATGCCGGCGGTCGCGTCGGCCAACATCCGTTCGACTTCGGCGGCATCCTGCTTCAGCGTAACGCTGGCGCCGGACGAAGCGGCCGCGAGCATGCGTTCGAACTCGGCCGCGTCCTGCTTCAGCGTGCCGCTCATGCCGGCGGTTGCGGCGGCCAGCACCTGATCGACCTCGGCTGCGTCCTGCTTCAGGGTACCGGAGACGACCGACGAGATGCCGGTCAGCATCCGCTCGACCTCGGCTGCATCCTGCTTCAGCGTTCCGCTCATGCCGGCGGTTGCGGCGGCGAGCACCTGCTCGACCTCGGCCGCGTCCTGCTTCAGGGCACCGGCGACGACCGACGAGACGCCGGACAACACCCGTTCGACCTCGGCCGCGTCCTGCTTCAGCGTTCCGCTCATGCCGGCGGTTGCGGCGGCCAGCACCCGTTCGACCTCGGCCGCGTCCTGCTTCAGCGTTCCGCTCATGCCGGCGGTT
>CAZTTL010000048.1:0-16571 GCA_964616635.1 uncultured Rhodoplanes sp.
GATTTCAAGTCCTCCCTCACACGGCAAGGGCGCCGACAAGACTCATTTATGGCTAAACGGAGATTTAATCAATTAAAACATGTTCTTATTCATATGCCTGCCAACAAAACGGCAAGCAGCGGCAGTTATACTTTATAGGTCAATGGCTGATGGCATTCGGCCGGTCCGTAATACCACTAACGTTCGGGCGGGGTCTGGCGCGGATCATCGGCTTGCGAATCGGTTTGCCAAGCTTCCGACCAAGCCAGCACCAACGCGCTCTAAGCGCGTAGATGATTCGATACAATCAGATGAATGGTCGGAGCGCCGAGATTTGAACTCGGGACCCCCAGTCCCCCAGACTGGTGCGCTAACCGGGCTGCGCTACGCTCCGAGCGAGGTGGAAGACCTGAACGTCTAAGCTCATCGGTCCCTGTGCGCAAGGGCGGCCGGAAACCGCGCTCTTCGCGTTCACGTCAGGCAAACATCCCGATGGCAGCGGCATAGCGGGCACCCTGTTCGTGCCCGGAGGCGTCCGCTCGGTCCCGGTCGCGATTGGTCCATCAAAGCCGCCGGTGGGCGCCACTTCCGTCAGCGATCCATTCCACCTCAGCCCCTGGCCGCGCGCCTCATCCTGAGCAGCGATGAACCTGTTGTCGCAACGCCACAGTCGACCAAATTAACCAAAACCACCGAGATACGCGCTTCTACGTGCTCGACTCTTTATAAGCTGTCAAACATAATGCTTAAGTTACTTTGGTCTTATCAGCCTGATGGTACCCATGTCGGGCCAGCCAGACTGATAACCACCCCCATTTGGGAAAGCAGGCACTCCGACTGTGCCGGAGTGAGCTTGCTAGGAGCACGGGGGATGGAACGCTGCTGAGGCGGTCTAGAACGCTTTCAGTGGGTCAACCGCCGTCAACGAGTGGCAGGCTCGTTGACGGCGGTTTCCGTTTTGCGGCACCGCTTGCGATGACGAATTTGCGGGGGTGCGGCGCGCTTGTTCGCCGACGCCGTGACCCGGGCCCCGCGTCAAGGCAATCGCAACACGCGACCCGATCCGAATCGTTCAATCGCCGCGCAGATAGGCACCCGGACCGAATTCTCTTCAGGATGAGATCGCGGCCGGCTGCGCGCCCGCTGTATCGGCTGCGCCAAGCGCTTGCTCCTTCCCGAACCGGATGAGGGAGAAATGGCCGAGCGGCGGCATCGGGCGGCGCTCGACAACCCGTAATCCGGGCCTGCGCTCGACCCAGGCGCGCAGGCGCGCGAAAGGGAATTCCGGACGCCAGCCCAGCCGGCGCGCCAGCGGCGCGAAGCATTCCTCGAAGACGCGGCGCGGCCCGGTTTCCGCGCCGATATGGTTGACCAGCACGATCTCGCCGCCGGGGCGGGTCACGCGGGCGAACTCATCGAGGGTTGCTTCGGGATCGGGAACCGCGGTGATGACATATTGCGCCACCACGACATCGAAGTAATCGTCGGGAAAGCCGAGCTGCTCGGCATCCATCACGGCGAGCGTCTCGACATTGGTCAGCCGGTGTTGGTTCACCCGCGCTTGCGCCTTGCGCAGCATCGGCTCCGAGATATCAACCCCGAACAGACGATGCATGCGCGCATAGTCGGGCAGCGACATGCCGGTGCCGACACCAACCTCAAGAATGCGTCCACCGATCTGTTCGGCCGCCGCGATCGCGGCCTTGCGCCCGCGCTCGAACACGCTACCGAAGACGAGATCGTACACCGGCGCCCAGCGCGCGTAAGCTTTCGCAATCGTATCGCGGTCGAGATCGCCGCCGCCCATCTATCCCCCTGCCCTGCTGCCGTGCCCTGGAGCGCGCCCCTTCAAGATGAATCGAACGCGTCCGGTATCGTCTTGTTTGATCGGATGATCTGGTCCGGAACGTTTGCAACTTTTCGGGATCACGCGTGCCGTTCGCTCAGCCGCGTGTGGCCGCTGCCATCTTGCGCCGAACACCCGGCGACGCAGCGATGCGGTCCGCCGCCGAGGTCACGCCGTTGATGATTCCGCCGCCGAGGACGCGCGCCTGTCCGGCGGGCGCATCGTAGAACACGCAGGCCTGGCCCGGCGCAACCCCTTCCTCGCCGACCAGGAGCTCGACATCGACACGGCCGTCCACCTGCGACAGCAGCGCCGGCTGCGGCCGACGGGTGGAGCGCACCTTGACGTAGATTTCCAGCGCCCGGCCGGACAGCGCCTGCTCCAGCGGGCCGTCGCCGATCCAGTTCACCTCACGCAGCTGCATGCGGGCGGTGCGCAGCGCGTCGCGCGGCCCAACGACCACGCGGCGGCTCGCGGCGTCGAGGCGCACGACGTAGAGCGGCTCGCCGGCGGCAATGCCCAGCCCGCGGCGCTGGCCGACAGTGAAACGGATGATCCCGTTATGGTGGCCAAGCACCCTGCCCTTGAGATCGACAATATCACCCGGCGCCGAGGCGGTTGGCATCAAGCGCTCGATCACTTCGGTATAGCGGCCGCTGGGGACAAAGCAGATGTCCTGGCTGTCAGGCTTCTCGGCAACCGGCAGACCGAAGCGGCGGGCCAGTTCCCGGGTTTCCGCCTTGGTGCGTTCGCCTAGCGGAAAGCGCAGGAAATCGAGCTGCTCGCGGGTCGTGGCGAACAGAAAGTAACTCTGGTCGCGGTCATCCTCGCGCGCGCGGTAGAGCGCCCGCGATCCGTCCGCGCAGCGGCGCGACGCGATGTAATGACCGGTGGCAAGCACGGTCGCGCCAAGCTCGCGCGCGGTGCCCAGAAGATCGCGAAACTTGATCGCCTGGTTGCAGTCGATGCACGGCACCGGCGTCTCGCCGCAGACATAGCTCTCGGCAAACCGGTCGATCACCTCCTGCTTGAAGCGGCTTTCATAGTCGAGGACGTAATGTGGAATGCCGATCTTTGCCGCCACCCGCCGCGCGTCATGGATATCCTGACCGGCGCAACAGGCGCCCGGCCGGTGCGTGGCGGCGCCATGGTCATAGAGCTGGAGGGTGACGCCGACCACGTCAAAACCTTCGGCCTTGAGGAGGGCAGCCGTGACCGACGAATCGACCCCGCCCGACATGGCCACAACCACCCGGGTGTCCTGGGGCAAACCCTCGATATCGAGACTGTTGCGCATCACCGCCGCGGCGCGCCGCACTCCTTGATCTGCCTTGCGGGGGCGTGGCCGGCCCCCATGGCACCGTTCCGCCCGTGATCATCACTCGTATATATTATAGGAGTCCGGCCGTCCTGCTGCCAGCACCGCAGCTCCGGCATTTCTTGCCGAGTGAAGTGCAAGGCTTGCCGCAAAGCACCCGAAGGCGGCCTCGGCTTTCCATGTAAGCCACAGACATTATGCAATTTTCCCTCACGCGCGGGTGGCCCGGCCCTTGCAGCGCGGGCAGCGTGATTTGCAGGCGAGGGGTTCACCGTGACGCAAGTTAAAATCGAGTCCAGCAAGGTCGCGGCGCCGGATCTGTCGGCTCACGCGCGGTCGCGCGCGGCCAGCCTGCTGGGCACGGACGATTTCGCCAGCATGATCGATGCCCCTCACAATGACGCTCCGACGACGCCAACGCACACGGAAACCCGCCCCGCCAAGGACAGCCGCCCGAGCGAAAGATCATCGTCCCATCGCACCGATTCAACCGTGGCGTCCGATCGGCACCCATCGCGGCGCTCCGACCGCCCGGAGGCGACACCCAGAGTCGGAGACGACAGCCGGCCGCGTGCTGCAGACCGTGCAGCAGATGCGGCGGACGCCGGCAACGCCTCTGCTCCGCACAAGGGCGCCGACGACGGCGACGACAGCGATCAGCGCACAGGCAAAACGGACAGGGACGGCGACCCCATAGCCGGGACGGCCGTGGCATCCGCGACCCCGCCGGCACCGGTCGTCGCGCCCGTGGCACAGCCGAACACCCTTGCTCCCGACGGCGCGCCAGCCGACAACGCGACAACGATTGCCGCAGCAACTGCGACGGCGAGCGCCAGTGCGCAAACAAGCGACGCTGACGCCATCCCCGCCAATGCCGAGCACGCCCAAGCTGTGGATGCTGGCAAGTCAAAATCTGCCTCCCTCATCGCGGTGCCGGCGCAGAAAAAGCTGGGCGCCGAACCGGCGGCGGAAGATGGTGAGGTTGCGTCGCCGAATCCAGCGGAGGCCGGGGTCGGACCGGCGAAGACGCACGTTGAAGGAAAGATCGGCAAGGGCAGCAAAATCCGTGCGGAGGGCGAGGCCAGCGCGACCACCCAAGCAGGCGAAGGAACAGCCCCTGACGGGCAACAGATTCAGCCGCCGCAACCAGATGCATCCGATGTGGCCGGTTCTTCCCCAACAACAGAGCCGTCGCACAAGGGTGTGCACGCGCATCTGCACGGCACCGCCGGCACGTCAAGCAAGAAAGAACACAACGACGAAGCCGCAACAGCCCGGACGGATACGCTGCAGATCGGCGCCGTTCAGGCCGCAGCCAGTCCGAACAATGCTTCAGCCACCATCGGGCCAGAAGCGGGGATCGCCGCCGCCGGAAGCGCGGTCGCCGGCGTTGCGGCGGTGACCACCACGACTGCGACCTCATCACCATCCGGTGCGGCGAGCGCCCCGGTCGCGCTCGCAGATCTCGGCGTCGAGATCGCCGCCCAGGCCAAAGCCGGACGCCGGAGCTTCGACATCCGGCTCGATCCACCGGAACTCGGCCATATCCATGTGCGGCTCGACGTCGATCGGGACGGCAACGTGATTTCCCGACTCATCGTCGACCGCGCGGACACGCTCGATCTCCTGCGCCGCGACGCGCCCCAGCTCCAACGCGCGCTGCAGGATGCGGGTCTCAAGGCGGATGCCCAGACCATGCAGTTTTCCCTGCGTGACCAGAATGCCGGGCAGCAAGGCGGGTACAACACCCCGCATTCGGCCGCGCGAGCAACCAACCTCGATGCGGGGACCCGCCTTGACGAGGTTCCCTTGACCTATGGCCGCCTGCCGAACCGGACCGGTGGCCTTGATATTCGTATCTGAGCCGAAGAGAGAGCAACGATCGTGACGACCATCCTGCCCAGCACGCAATCCTCGGTCACCGCTGCGGTCACCAACTCGTCGTCGACGTCGAGCTCTGCCGCGACCGAAAAATCGACGATTGCCGACAATTTCCAGTCGTTCCTGCTGCTGCTGACCACGCAATTGCAGAACCAGAATCCACTCGATCCGCTCGACACCAACCAGTTCACCCAGCAGCTGGTGCAGTTCGCCCAGGTCGAGCAGCAACTCAAATCGAACAGCCAGCTGGAAACGCTGGTCTCACTGCAGAAAACGTCGCAGCAGACCCAGGCGCTCGGCTTCGTCGGCACCACGGTCGCTGTCGATGGCTCGAGCGCCAACCTCGCCAATGGCAGCGCCGCATGGAATTTCTCGGTGACCAAGCCGGCAACCGCGACGCTGACGGTCACCAATTCGAGCGGCCAGACGGTCTATAGCGGCAGCTACACGGTGCAGGCCGGCCTTCAGGCCTTCACCTGGGACGGCCATGGAAACAACGGAACCTCGTGGCCGGACGGCACCTACAAGCTCTCGGTCACGGCAACCGATGCCTCCGGCCAGTCTGTCGGCGTCAACACCGAGGTTGAGGGCGTCGTCGAGGGGGTCGACCTCACCCAATCACCTCCCGTGCTGACGGTGGGCGGCCAGGACTACACGCTGGACAAGATCAAGCGGGTCACGCGCGCCACCAGCTGATCACTGCAACCTGCGGGCCGGCTGAGTATTTTTCGCTGCCGCCTGCAGCACAACGGCATAAAATCCGCGCGACCACGTTTTCCCTTTTTTTACGGATGCTTAGGCAAATCTTAAGTTGGCCGGGTTAGGGTTTGCCCGTGTGTAGATCAGTTTGTTGCGTGAGTGCAATCCATGACAGAGCCCCATCGCCCGAGGGTCAAATATGTCATCGGGCCGGACGGTAGTCCGCTGACGATCGCCGACCTTCCGGCCCCCGGAACGAAGCGCTGGGTCATTCGCCGCAAGGCAGAGGTCGTCGCGGCGGTTCGCGGCGGTCTCCTCTCTCTCGAAGAAGCCTGCAAGCGGTACACGCTGACGGTCGAGGAGTTCCTGGCCTGGCAGTACTCGATCGACCGGCATGGCCTCGCCGGCCTGCGCACCACCCGCATTCAACATTACCGGCAGTAGTGATGGATACCGGATGCAAGGCATCCGGTTCCTCCCAATATTTTTTAAGATTTTTGCCGTCCGCCGCGGAACCAATGCGTCCGACCCGCATTATGCTTGATGTCGGACAGATTACCCCCCAGCCCCCCAATCTGTTCGGCTTTGCCACCCGAGTAATCGGGTTGGCTCAAGGCCGCCGAGAAGGCGGCCTTTTTCTTTGATGACCGCCTCACCCAGCTTGCAAAGAAGCCACGCTGTCGCCAGCGGCAACAGCGCACCTGATGCAATCCGGTAACACTGGCATTTCTGCGCAACGGCTGCCATCCCACCATTAACTCAATGGAAACTATAAACCCGGCAAAACTTGCCGGGTTGGGGGAGCCATACCAGCCATAACGGCTTGGAAAGGCCGGTCCGCTAAAGGGTCGAGCCGTGCAGGGTTTAGTCGCATTCGTAAAAACGCTCGGGCCCGCTCGGCTTGCCGCCATGGGAGCGGTGGCCGCTGCGCTGATCGGCTTCTTTGCGTTCGTCATCATGCGGGCGACGGCCCCGGTTATGATGCCCTTGTTCACCGACCTGCCCTTCGAAGACTCCGCCGCCATCGTCAAAGACCTCGAACGGCAGAACATCGCCTACGAACTGAAGAATGACGGTGCGATCATCCTGGTCCCGAGAGACCAGGTCGGGCGGCTGCGGATGAAGCTCGCGGAAGCGGGCCTCCCCAAGGGCGGTGGCGTCGGCTACGAGATATTCGACAAGTCCGACTCGCTGGGGACCACAAGCTTCGTCCAGAACATCAATCGCTTACGTGCGCTCGAGGGGGAGCTTTCGCGCACCATCCGGTCGATCGATCGCGTGCAGGCGGCGCGTGTTCATCTTGTCCTGCCGGAGCGTCCGCTCTTTGCCCGCGACAAGCCGGAGCCATCGGCCTCGATCGCAATCAAGGTTCACGGCCAGCTCGAGCCACAGCAGGTCCGTGCCATCCGCCACCTCGTCGCCTCCGCGGTCAACGGCCTCAAGCCGGAGCGGGTGTCGATCGTGGACGAAACCGGCCGGCTCTTGGCCGACGGCGCCGAGCCGGATGGCATCGGCTCGCTCAGCGGCGATGACCGCAAGGTCGCGTATGAGCGCCGGCTGCGCGAACAAATCGAATCGATTGTCACCTCGATCGTCGGTTCTGGCCACGCCCGGGTGCAGCTTACCGCCGACTTCGACTTCAACCGGATCACAGAGACCCAGGACAAGTACGATCCGGAAGGGCGCGTCGTGCGCTCGAGCCAGATCCGCGAGGAAACGTCGGCGACCGGCGAGCAGCAGGGCCAGGTCAGTGTCGGCAACGAGCTTCCCGGCGGCAAGGCGAACCAGCAGGCGGCGGCCCGCGACCAGAGCAAGAAATCCGAGGAAATCATCAATTACGAAATCTCCCGCACCACCAAGACCGAGGTGATCGAAGGCGGGCGGGTCAAGCGCATTTCGGTCGCGGTCCTGGTCGACGGCAATTACAGCCGCAACGACAAGGGCGGACTTGTCTACCAGAAGCGCTCGAAAGAGGAGCTTGACCGGATCGCTGCGCTCGTGCGCTCGGCGATCGGCTTCGACCAGAAGCGCGGCGACCAGGTCGAGGTGGTGAATCTGCGCTTTGCCGAAACGCCTGGCCTGGTGATGGCCGAGCCGACCGGGCTGCTGGCCTATCTCCAGTTCACCAAGGAGGACATTCTGCGGATGATCGAGCTCGCCATCATGCTGATCCTCGGCCTGGTTGTCCTCCTGTTCGTCGTGCGGCCACTGGTGCGGCGGATCATAACGCCCGAGCAGATGGCGGCGCTGGCGAATGCCTTGCCCGGCGCCCAACCATCAGTGCCTGCGGGCGCCGCCGCGGCGGCCGTCGCCGCCGGCGAGCAGCAGGCAATCCAACACGAGAGCGAAACATCGAAGATGATCGAGATTGCCCAGGTGCAGGGCTCGCTACACAGCCAGTCGATCCAGAAGGTCGGCGAGCTCGCCGACCGCAATCCACAGGAGACCGTCTCCATCATCCGCCAATGGCTCCACGAAACGCCCTGATTGAGCCAACTCCCGAACCGAGCGCACCATGACCCCGCAACCGACCGAAGCCGATATCGGAAACCTGGTCGCCACGCTCGCGAGCCGCGCCCCGGCCCAGCTCGCGCGCCCGCTGAGCGGCCCGGAACGCGCTGCGGTGCTGATGCTCGCACTGGGTGATCAGTACGGCTCCAAGATCTGGGGCATGCTCGACGACGAGGAGTTGCGCGAGCTCTCGATCGTGATGTCGACCCTCGGCACCATACAGGCGGAGTCGGTCGAAAACCTGATGCTCGAATTCGTCTCGCGCCTGTCGGCCTCGGGTGCCGTCATGGGCAATTACGACGCGACCGAGCGCCTGCTGCAGCAATATTTACCGCCCGAACGCGTCACCGGAATCATGGACGAGATCCGCGGCCCGGCCGGCCGCAACATGTGGGAAAAGCTCTCCAATGTGCAGGAGGAGCTGCTCGCCAACTATCTCAAGAACGAATACCCGCAGACCGCCGCCGTCGTGCTCACCAAGCTGCGGCCCGAGCACTCCGCCAAAGTCCTCGGCATCCTCCCGGAGGACTACGGGCTTGACGTCGTCAACCGCATGCTGCGGATGGAATCGGTGCAGAAGGAGGTGCTCGAGCGCGTCGAGCAGACGCTGCGCACCGAGTTCATGTCGAGCCTGTCGCATACGCGGCGCCGCGATGCCCACGAGCTGATGGCGGAGATCTTCAACAATTTCGATCGCCAGACCGAAACGCGATTCCTGACCTCGCTCGAAGAGTCCAATCGCGAAAGCGCCGAGCGCATCAAGAACCTGATGTTCACCTTCGACGATCTGGCAAAGCTGGACAATGCCGCCGCGCAGACGCTGCTGCGCCACGTCGACAAAGACAAGCTCGCAATCGCCCTCAAAGGCGCGAGCGAGCCGCTGCGCCAGTTCTTCCTCTCCAACATGTCGAGCCGCGCCGCCAAGATGCTGAGCGACGACATGCAGGCGCTCGGGCCGGTGCGGCTGCGCGATGTCGACGAAGCGCAGGCGCTGCTCGTCAATCTCGCCAAGGACCTCGCCGGCAAGGGCGAGATCATGATCGCCAAAGGCCGCACCGACGAAGAGCTGATCTACTGATGACGAAAACGCACAGCGGAGCCGCGCCGTCATGACCGCACCGGCGAAATTCATGTTCGACCTCGATTTCGCGGCAGCGCCCGCGGGCGCCAAGCAGCCTGCGGTGATCCCGCTCGCGGTGCACGAGGCGGCGCTCGCGGAGGCCGAGGCGCGTGGCCGTCAGACCGGGCTCGCCGCCGCCGAGGTGCAGGAGCGCACGCGGGCGGAGCGGCAGACGGCAGCCGCCTTCGACCGCGTCAGCGCGGCACTGGCGCAACTGGCCAGCGGACTGCCGGCGCTTGCAAATCGCCTCGAAACCGAATCGGTCGACGTCGCGGTCGCGGTCGCGCGCCAGCTTGCCCCGGCGCTGATCGCCAAGGAACCGCTCGCGGAGATATCTGCCCTCGTCACCTCGTGCCTGCGCGAGCTGTCCGCGGCGCCGCATGTCGTCATCCGCACGAACGAAGCTTTGTATGCCAATACGCGCGAGCGGCTGACCGAACTGGCGCGCGCCTGCGGCTTCGAAGGCAAGCTCGTCGTGCTCGGCGAAGCAAACATCGCGCTGGGCGACTGCCGGGTCGAATGGGCCGACGGCGGGGTGATCCGCGAGCGCGCCGCGATCGAGGCTGCGATTGCCGATACGGTCGAACGCTATTTTGCCGAGCGGCAAAGCAGGACGTCACCGGGTGGAGCAACCGGCCATGGCTGATAACGGTTCAAGAGTCCCCTTTCCCAACCTTGATTCCGATCACGGCGTTGATGTCGTGGTGCAGCCGCCGCTCGATCAAGGCGACGCGGAACCTACCGCAACCGATGCCGCCGATCTCGAGGCGGTGTTCGACGTGCCGGTCCAGGTCTCCGCCGTGCTTGGCCGCGCCCGCATGGAGGTGGGCGACCTGCTCAAGCTCGGCCCCGGCGCCGTGCTGGAGCTCGACCGACGGGTCGGCGAGGCGATCGATATCTACGTCAATGACCGGCTGGTCGCCCGCGGCGAAGTGGTGCTTGTCGAGGAAAAGCTCGGCATCACCATGACCGAAATCATCAAGGCGGAGCGGAGCTGATGATGACCGCAATGCCGTCTGTCACGACCGGTTTCCTCACCTCTCCCCGGCGGGGCGAGGTCGATAGCGGAGACATGCCATGCGCCTTCTGATCGTTGGTACCCTGAATGGCCAGCTCACCGCGGCGACCAAGATCGCCATGGACAAGGGCGCGACCGTCACCCATGCCGAAAGCGGCGAGCAGGCCTTGGCGGTGCTGCGCTCCGGTCGCGGCGCCGACTTGCTGATGGTCGATGTCGGGCTCGACATCCGCGGCATCGTGATCCGGCTCGAGGCCGAGCATATCCATGTGCCGATCATCGCCTGCGGCACCAACACCGACGCCCGCGCCGCCGTCGCCGCGATCCACGCCGGCGCCAAGGAATACATCCCGCTGCCGCCCGACCCGGAGATGATCGCTGCCGTGCTGGCCGCCGTCGCCGACGATTCGCGCGAACTTGTCTATCGCGACCAGGCGATGGCGCATGTCGTCAAACTCGCGCAGCAGATTGCGCCGTCCGATGCATCGGTGCTGATTACCGGCGAGTCGGGCACCGGCAAGGAGGTCTTGGCGCGCCACGTCCACGTGCGCTCGAGCCGTGCGCGCGGCCCGTTCATCTCGGTGAACTGTGCTGCGATCCCGGAGCAGCTTCTGGAATCCGAGCTGTTCGGCCACGAGAAAGGGGCGTTCACCGGCGCTGTTGCCCGCCGTATCGGCAAGTTCGAGGAAGCGAACGACGGCACCCTGCTGCTTGATGAGATTTCTGAAATGGATGTGCGGCTGCAGGCGAAGCTCTTGCGGGCGCTGCAGGAGCGGATGATCGACCGCGTCGGCGGCACGCGCCCGGTGCCGGTCGATATTCGCATCATCGCCACCTCCAACCGCAACCTTGCCGACGCCGTGCGCGCCGGCACCTTCCGCGAGGACCTGCTGTTTCGCCTCAACGTGGTGAACCTGAAGATTCCGCCGCTGCGCGACCGTCCCGCCGACATCATCGAACTCGCACAGTATTTCACGAAAAAATACGCCCAGGCCAACGGCGTGCCGCTGCGCCCGCTGGCGGCTGCGGCGAAACACCAGCTCGCGGTCAATCGCTGGCCCGGCAATGTGCGCGAATTGGAAAATACCATGCATCGCGCGGTGCTGTTGTCGACCGGCGACGAGATCGGGCCCGAGGCCATTCTTTCTCCTGACGGAGAGCGGTTCGATCAGGCGAAGCCCGCGGCCGTCGCCCATGCGGCGCTCGCCGCGGCGGCGGTGACGCGCGCGCTCGTCGGTCGCACCGTCGCCGACGTCGAACGCGATCTTATCCTGGAAACGCTCAAGCACTGTCTCGGCAATCGCACCCATGCGGCCAACATTCTCGGCATATCGATCCGCACGCTGCGCAACAAACTGAACGAATATGCCGCGGTCGGCGTGCCGGTTCCGGCGCCGCATGGCGGCAGCGAAGCGCTGCGCGTTGGCTGACGATCGCGGCAGAACCACGCAGCCAAGGCTGATTGCTTTTTGAGATGCCCACGCCTGTCGCGGGCATTCGTGCGCGGCATGCGCGGCCGGCTGGTTGGCGCGATGCCGTGCCATTGCACGCGATTTCTCGGTGTGCTGGACCTTGTGCGGCCGCAATGTCGTCAACATCATGGGGAGGCTGCGCGCACAAACGGGCCGTGGAAACGTTTTCTTAAGTATTGGACGCCACAGCCGGCGTGGCACCGCGACTGCCCCAACAATTGACGGTTTCTTACTCGATAATTCGCATCTCGGTTTCGTTGCCGCAGGCCGCGGCTGAACAGCCCCATAAATAACGAGGATGGTACGGATGCAGACGATTCAGCGCCTTCTCCTGGCTGGCACGATTTTGTCCGGCTTCGCCTGGCTTCCTGCCAGCGCCGCCGCATGGACGAGCGAGAATCCCGCCAACCAGAAGGCCGCGGGCACGACTATCGAGCGCGCGCCCATAATGCTGGTGCAGGCAACGGGCCAAGCGCCGGCGCAGGCACCGGCGCAGGATCCCAATGCCAAGCCGGATGCCCGCAAGAAGCCGCCGCGTGGTCCCGCGGCCAAGCCGCCAGCCCGGCCACCTGTCGCCGCCAAACCTCCCCACCCGGCGGCACCACCACCTGCTGCCGCAAAGCCCCCAAGTCCCGCCGCACCGCCTCGGGCAGCAAAGCCGCCAGCGCCGGGAGCGCCCCCCGCAGCCGCACGACCCGCGCCCCCGCGTCCCGCCGCACCGCCTCGGGCAGCAAAGCCGCCAGCGCCGGGAGCGCCCCCCGCAGCCGCACGACCCGCGCCCCCGCGTCCCGCCGCGGTAAAGCCTCCGTCGTCACCAACACCGCCGAGAGCCGCGCGCCCCACGCCGCCAACTGCGCTGCCGCCGCAAGGCGCACCCGCGGGAGCAGCACAACGGTCGAAACCGGCGCCATCCTCCGCAGCCACGTCCCAACAGGGATCGCCAGCGGGCCGGCCCGTGCGCCGGCCAGACCAAAGGCACGCCCAACCCGGCGGCGCACCGCCGACCAGCACCCCCGGCGCCGGCGCTCCGAACGCTCCCACAGCCGCACCGTCTCCGCCAAACCAGCGTGCCGGACGCCCGGGACGTCCGGTGGCCTCGCCGCCTGGGTCCGCTTTACCGCCGGCAGCAGGCGCGCCCGCCGCAGTCACGCCGCCGGCAGCATCGAGTGCGCCGACCTCGCCACGACCATCGGTCGGTGGCCCGGCTGCTCCTGGTGCGGCCCCCGCTGCTGTCCCATCGGCGAGCGCTCCCGCAGCCGCACCGTCTGCGCCCACCGCCCCAACCTCTCCCCCTGCCCGGTCAGGCGGAGCAGCGCCGCCCGCCGCGCCCGGCGCGCCGGGACCACGTGCAGGCCGGCCGGCACGCCAGGGGGCACCGCCTCCCGGTGTTACCCGGAACCGAGAGAACGCGCCGCTCACGCCGGCAGGCGTCGCCGCGCCCAGCGCTCAACCCCCGCGCCCGATCGCGCCAGCGCAGGTCGGCGCCGGCATCGCCCCGCAGTCCGCTCAGGGTCAACCGCTGCGTCGCATCGACGCCCTGCGCGGCGCGCGTCGTGAGACCAATGAAGGCGGCCGCCGCGTCATTCGCGAGCCCGATCGCACCATCATCTTCGAGGCGGGGCGGCCGATCATCCGTCACAACGAGATCGACCGCTTCCGCTACGGCGCGCGCGACGTGCATATAGAGCGGCGTGGCAACAACAATGTCACCGTTGTGGTCCGGCCGAACGGCGACCGCATCGTCACCGTGGTTGACAACAACGGGTACCTCATTCGGCGCTCACGCATCCTGCCGAACGGTCGCGAGATCGTCATCATTAACAATCGGCCGCGACCGCTACCGCCCGGGGCGGCGGCTGCCGGGCTGGCGCTCGGCGCGGCCGCTTTCTTCGTCAACCTGCCGCCGCCGGTCGTGCGGATTCCCCGCGATCGCTACATCGTCGAGACCGAGCGGGCCAGTCCCGCGCTGATCTACGATACGCTGATCGCTCCCCCGGTCGACGTGATCGAACGTCCCTATACGCTCGACGAAATCCGCTACTCGGCGCCGCTGCGCGATCGCATGCCGCGCATCGACCTCGATACGGTCACCTTCGAGTTCGGCTCATGGGAGCTCGGACCGGAGCAGATCGAGCGGCTCGCGGTCATCGCCGACGGACTCAATCGCGTCATTCAGGCCAATCCGCAGGAGGTCTTCCTGATCGAAGGCCATACTGACGCGGTCGGCTCCGACGTCGACAATCTCTCGCTGTCGGACCGCCGCGCCGAGTCGGTCGCGCTCGTGCTGACGCAGCAGTTTGGTGTGCCAGCCGAGAACTTGTCCACGCAGGGTTATGGCGAGCAATATCTGAAGGTGCCGACCGACGGGCCGGAACAGGCGAACCGGCGCGTCGCCGTTCGCCGCATCACGCCGCTGCTCACCGGCCAGGCGCAGCCCGTACCGCCGCCACCGGCACCGCCGCAATGACGATTTGAAAGGGCGCGGCGGGCTTGCCCCGCAGCGCCAGTTTTTGAAAAGCAGGCGCCGTGGCCACCAGCCGCTGCGCCTGGTTCCATGACCCGGAGCGGAACTTTCAATATTGAGCCCTCGGTGTCTCTGCCGGAGGCGGGCGCTGCCGTGTCGTGCGCGATATTTGTTGGCTCAGGCCGCGGCGACGGGTTGTTTCGGGGGCGCGCCGTAGGTGTTCGGAATACGATCAGCATAGAGGTCCACGAAGTCGGCAGCGCCAGTGGTCGTCACCGGTTGCAGCGCCTCGTCGATATAGTTTTCCGCGCCCGGCTCGGCGGCGATCCGGTTCATGATGGCGCGATGCCGCCGGATGAGGCGCCACCACTTGAATCCGACTGTAAGGAAATCGATCACACGCCAAGGATAGAACACGAGCGGATTGATGATCGGCAATTCGGGGCGGCGGTGGGTGCGAATTTTCCGGCGGACGAATCCGAACTGCAGCGGATGCACGCTCTCGATCCGAACGGCGCCAGAAAAAACCGTCACCGCATCGAAAACCTTCCTTTTGCTGATGCCGCTCGCAATCGCGCGGCGCATGATGGTTTCGACGTGATCCTCCGAATAGTAGCGCTCCCACGCGTCAGCGTATACGCGCTCCCACGCCTCCTTGGACATCGTCGCATGCGCCGTGCATGCATGCTCGAGATCATAATTGTTCATGTCGGGGTCCATCGGAACCCCGCGAACAAACAGGTTCTTGTGATCTTCCGATCCTGGCAGCGGGGTAAGGAAGAAGAACTCGAGCAACTCGATCGGCAATTCCTTCTTGATGATCTCGATGTCGCGCGCAATCGTTTCGGGGGTGTCGGTCGGGAACCCGAGAATGTACCCTGCATAGGTCATCACCTTGGCCTGTCGCCAAGCCAGAAACATCTCGCGATATTCCCAAATCTTGTTCTGGCGCTTCTTCGCTCCCATCAGGGATTCAGGGTTGATGTTCTCGAGGCCGATGAAGACCGCCGTGCAGCCCGCGCGTGCGGCCTTCTCGATGAAGCCCGGGATGCGGTGGCACAAGGTATCAACCTGCAGCATCAAGCGGATGCGGAATCCTTCCTTCTCGCGCAGTTCGATCAGCCGATCGAGAATCGGCTCCCAGTTCTTGTTACGGGCGAAGTTGTCGTCCGTCACGAAGAACCGAGTAATTCCTCGCTCCGCGTTGGCACGGACGATGCCCTCGATATCGTCAGCCGTGCGATATCGAGACTTGCGTCCTTGGACGTTGATGATGGTGCAGAAGCTGCACTGGAATGGACAACCGCGCCCCGCGTCGAAGCTCGCATAGTGGCCGGCTATACGGGTTACCGTTTCGCGGGGCAGGATTGGGTAGGTCGCCGCCCTCATCTCGGGCAGATCGTCCATGTAGTTGTAAATCGGCTTGGGCGTCCCCGAGGCCATCTCGCGCAAGAAAACCTCCATGCGCCCTTCAGCCTCACCGGCATACAGCGTAATGCCAAGCTCGATTGCCCCCTTGAGATCGGGCGGCAGTTCCGGAAGCATGGCAACACAGCCACTGACATGGAAACCACCGATCGCGACCGGAATATCGGCGCGGCGGAATTGGCGGGCCAGGTCGAGCGCGCGCGGAAATTGGTTCGACTGAACGCCGACCAATCCGACAAAGCCACCGCCGGCCTCGCGTATTCGCCGGATCGCACCCTTCACGTCGATGACGGTGTTGCACTCGTCATAGGCCTCGACCTCGATCGCGACGTCAGGACCAAGCGCCTGGCTAGCGGCGCATTCCGCAATCAAGCCATGAACGCTCGCAAGGCTATTGGACGGTATGGTCGAACGCCACCATTGAATGACATAGCCGTCCGCATCGTAATGCGATGGCTTGATCAGAATAATTCTGAACCTTCCCTCGGGCATGGCTTCCCCCTTGAGTGTCCGATTTTTTGAAAAGGACGCGATCCCAACTCGAAATCTGACCAATCAATTCCCAAGGCCACGGAGCGGCATGCGTAAGCTCTCAGTCTATCCTTAGTTCAGACCGTCTCAAAGCGATCAATCGCTGGAGCTTCCCCACCGCCCCGGCAAGGCAATTTCGGCTCGTGCCCTGGCACATCGCGTCGTGAGTCAATCGTCGGCTTTCGGCGAGTTGTGGGAGCAGGACG
Organism: uncultured Rhodoplanes sp.; assembly: GCA_964616635.1. Taxonomy (GTDB): domain Bacteria; phylum Pseudomonadota; class Alphaproteobacteria; order Rhizobiales; family Xanthobacteraceae; genus Rhodoplanes. The sequence goes on from CAZTTL010000048.1 coordinate 16,474, forward strand.
AGAACATCTGGCGCGCCATCGGCGCAGGTTGGCTGCTTTAGCTCAAGGCAGTGGTCGTCCGCACCGGTCCGCCCAGGCAATGGCAGGGCCGTCGCCAC
>CAZTTL010000049.1:0-7620 GCA_964616635.1 uncultured Rhodoplanes sp.
GCACCTGGTTCTCGCGCCTCTTCCTGCGAAACCTGGTGCGGATCGGACGGATCGTCAGGCCGGCCTTTTTCGCCTCGCGCATGTCGAGGAGAAAGACGGAGAGCCCGCCCGTCTTCTTCGCCACCTGGTCGCGCGGCGTCGTGCGCGCCAAGAGCAGCATCAGATCGGAATAATCCGCCCGGCTGGTCCAGATCTTCTGGCCGTTGACGATGTAGCCATCGCCGTCGCGCCGCGCCGTCGTCTTGAGCGCGGTGGTGTCGGTGCCGCTGGTCGGCTCGGTGACGCCGAACGCCTGCAGGCGCAGCGCGCCGGTTGCGATCGGCGGCAGCCACTTTGCTTTCTGCGCGCCGCTGCCGTGTCGCAGCACCGTTCCCATCGTGTACATCTGCGCATGGCAGGCCGCGCCATTGCAGCCGGCCCGGTGGATTTCTTCAAGAATGGCCGCGGCCGCCGACAGCTTGAGGCCGGCCCCGCCGTATTCCTCGGGGATGAGGACCGAAAGAAAGCCGGCTCGCGTCAGCGCATCGACGAATTCCGCCGGATAGCGCTGCTCGCGATCGAGCCGCTGCCAGTATTCGCCGGGAAATTTTTCGCACAGTTTCGCCACCGCCTTACGGATTTCGGCGATTTCCGGGGTTTCGCTATCGTCCATCGAACACCTTATGCAATCTGCTTTCGCGTTTTCGTTCATCCATTCTGGCGCAACGCCACCTGCGCAGACCTATCGCCCGCCACGGCGCGCTCCAAAACTTCGCGAAACTGCGGCGCCGCAATCTCGATCATGCGCCGCCGGCGTTCTAGCAAAGTCTGGCCGCGCAGGTCGGCTACGCCGTATTCGGTGACGATGAAGCCGACATCCGAGCGCGGCGTGCTCACCGGTCCGCTCAGCGACGCGACGATGCGGCTCGTCACGCCATTCCGCCCCGTCACGGTGGCCGGCAGCGCCACGATCGGAACGCCACCGCGCGAGCGCTGCGCGCCGCGCAGAAAGTCGCCCGCGCCTCCCACGGCGCCGACATAACGCCCGCCGGCAACCTCGGCATTGATCTGCCCGGTCAGGTCCACTTCGAGCGCGGCATTGATGGAGGTGAAGCGATCGAGGCGCTCAAGCACCGAGGGGCCGTGCGTGTAGGCCGTCTGGCGGAAGCAGAAGCTGCGGTTATCGTGCAGATGATCGAGCAGGCGGCGGCCGCCGGCGGCAAACCCGGCGATGCTGATGCCGGGATCGAGCGTTTTGCGCGCATTGGTGAGCATCCCGGCTTCGATCAGGTCGACAACGCCGTCAGTGACGAGACCGGTGTGCAGGCCGAGATCATGGTGGCCCGACAGCGCCGACAGGATCGTCTCCGGCAGCGCGCCGACCCCGATCTGCAGCGTCGCCCCGTCCTCGACGAGACCCGCCACGTGCCTGGCGATGGCATAGTCGGCCTCGCCCGGCTTTGCGGGCGGCGGCTCCGCGAGCGGGCGCGAAGTCCGCACGAGGATGTCGATGTCATCGTGGCCGAGAACGCGCTCGCCATGGGTCCACGGTGTCTGCTCATTCACCTCCGCAATCACCAGACGCGCGCGGTCGACCAGCGGCACCAGATATTCGTGCGCGGCGCCGAAGCTGAAGTGCCCCTGCCCATCGTCGGCCAGGTTGAGCATGAGCACGTCAATCCTGGACGCGAGGACCGTAGGGAGTTCCAGGTAGGAGGACGGCAGGATCGTGAGCCGCCCCGCCTGCTCGAGTGTGCGGTTCTTGGCGGCGCCGCAATAAGAGAAGAACCGGATCGCGCCGTCACCGGCGCCTTCAAGCGGGGTGCCCCAGCTCATGCCAACGAAGGCGGAGATTGGGGGAAGACGCTCCCGCTGGGCGAGCAGCGCCTCGGTCAGCGTCGTCGGCTCGGCCGCGACCTGGCCCCAGGTCACCCAGTCGCCGGCGCGCAGCAGCGTCGAGAAATCGAGGGATTGAGCGGACAATTCGCGGGCCATGCCTATGGTTTGCCGTGTCGGGCGGCTTTGCACGCAAAACCCGGCTGCACGGCCGGGTCTTTGTTACATCGCTGTGACGGTGCTTATCGGTCTCGGATCAAGCCCGGGCGATCGGCCGGCTCGGCGGCCCTACTGAGCGATTTCGGACTCATTATTACGCACGACCAGTGGCCAATCGACCTCGTCTTCCGGCAGCACCCAAGTCTCCAGCAGCGCGGCGCGGTGCCATTCCTGCCAGGCGGGCAATTCCATGATGGCGTTCATGTAGGCGCGTGACGGCGCACTGACCTCGATCGCATAAGTGTGGAAGCGGCTCACCACCGGCGCAAACATCGCATCGGCAGCACTGAACTGCTCATAGAGAAACGGGCCGACGCCGCCGAACCGCCCGAGACAGAGCTGGCACAGCGTATCGATCCGCCGCACATCCGCCATCACGGCATCAGGCAGCTCCCGCGCTTTGACCGGCCGTGCCATATTCATGGGACAATGGCGGCGCAGCGCCGAGAAACCGGCATGCATTTCGTTGGCGACCGAGCGGGCATGCGCCCGCGCCGCGCGCTCGGCCGGCCATAGCCGCATGTCAGGGCGCGTTTCGGCGACATATTCGAGAATCGCGAGGGATTCCCACACCACGATATCGCCATCGATCAGCACCGGCACCTTGGTTATGCCGGTGAGCTTGCTGACGCGCTCCTTGAAATCGTCGGTTCCGATCGGGATCACCGTCTCCTCGAAATGAAGACCGGCAACCTTGAGGGCGAACCACGGGCGAAACGACCAGGACGAATAGTTCTTGTTGCCGATAATCAGGTGCATCTGGTTCTCTTTCCAGAGCGTTGGACAGCAGCGCAGACAAACAATGAACGAAATCCGCGCCCGCCGGACAGCGACCTCCCGGCGCGGCCTTCAACCCGGCGAGCATAGCGGGTTCCGCAAATTCGAGGAAATCATATCGGCAATCGCCCGAGCGCGCCACCGTTGCGGCGAGGCCGCCTTCGGTGCGACCATCGTTCGTATCGAACTCATTCGGACTGCTGCGCGATGTCCTTCTTCTCGACGCTCGATATTGCGGCGCTGGCCTTCTTCGTGCTCTCCTGGGTTTTCTATGCGCTGGCGCTGGAAGGAACATCCTTCGGAAGAAGCAGCCTCAATGGCCGTGTCGATGGCTACCGCGCGCTCTGGTTCCATCGCACGCTCGCCCGCGACGCGCGCATGGTCGACATGCAGATCATGACGGCACTGCACAGCGGCACCGCCTTCTTCGCCTCGACCTCGCTGATCGCCATCGGCGCCGCGCTCAGCCTGCTCCGCGCCACCGAGGAAGTGTTGCCGCTGCTCAGCGGACTCCCAGTCGGGGTCGTCACCAGCCGCGAGCAGTGGGAGGCGAAGACGCTGGGGCTCGTGGTGATCCTGGTCTATGCCTTCTTCAAGTTTTCCTGGTCCTATCGCTTGTTCAATTATGTTGCGATCATGCTCGGCGCGATGCCGCCGGTTGCCGAAAAAGATACGCCGGAGGCACAGGCGTATGTGGTGAGAACCACGCGCGTATTTGAGGAAGCCGGCCGCCACTTCAATCGCGGTCAGCGCGCGCTTTTCTTCGCGCTTGGCTATCTCGGCTGGTACATCCACCCGCTGGTGCTGATTTTCACGACGGCGGCCGTCTTTGCAGTCATGGTCCGGCGTCAGTTCGCCTCGGTACCGCTGCGCGCGCTGAAAGATCAGGAGTGAGCAGCGGGCAAGATCAAGGCGCCGGAAACAATTCCGCCGATCGGCCGGTGAGCCAGTACACGAGAAGGCCAACCCACTCGCGCAGCGCGGTGTCGGTGCGGCGCAAACCGTCGCCGATCGAGGGAAACGGGCGCAGCGCATCGCTCATGCCGCGCGTGCGCCAGTCGACCGGATAGGCTTCGACCTCGAAGCCGGCGCGGCGAAAAACGCCGATCGCGCGCGGCATGTGATAGGCGGAGGTGACGAGCAGCCAGCGCTCGCCCTTCTTGGGCATGGCGAGTTCCTTCGAATAGACGGCGTTCTCGACGGTGTTGCGCGCGCGGTCTTCGGCAATGAGACGGTCCTCCGGAACGCCGAGATCGCGCAACAGCCGCAGCGCCCACGGCGCTTCGACGCCGAGGCTGCGGATCAGCCCTGCATCGCCACCGGAAAAGATGATCTTCGCCCGCGGATATTGGCGCGCCAGCGTCGCGGCAGCGGTGAGGCGCTCGCCCGCTTCGTTGAGCACAGGCGCGCCGCGCGCATCCGACACGTCGGCCGTAATGCCGCCGCCGAGCACGACGATTCCGGCGATGTCCCCCTTGCCGGGCACCCAAGCCGGGAATCGTTCTTCCAACGGAATGGTCAGCAGATTGCCGATCGGCGACCAGCCGAGAATGGCGACCAGCAGCAGGCTCAACAGCATGAGCGCACGGCCGGTCCGTTTGAATCGCGTCGCCAGCAGCAGCACGCCGAACAGGCCGACGACCACGACAAAGTTCGACGGCAGGACAAAAAATCCGAGGATTTTTGAGACCGGGAAGAACATGCGGCTCGACCGCGTCACACCGGCATCAGGCCAAGCTTGGCATCGCGCCGGCGCAGCCAAGCAACGAACGGGATCGACAGCAGCACCATCCACGCCTTGCCGACGATCTGGCCCATCAGGAAATCGAGCGAGCCGAAGGCAAGCCAGAGAAACACAATGGAATCGACAACGAGTCCCGCCGCGCTCGAGGCGATCACCGCCAGCACGAGACCGCGGCGGGCGAGCGGGGTGTAGACTGCAAGGTCAGCGAATTCAGACAGCAGGAAGGCAAGGGTCGAGGCAATCACCAGCGCCGGCGGGGCAAGCTGCGCCGAGAGGGCGGCCCCAACGAGGATCGCAATCGCCGAGGCGAATACGCCGAGCCGGCGCTGCACTAGATCGCGCAGCACCAGCGCGGCGCCGATCATCAGCACGCCCGACGGCGCGGCAAGGCCAGGCAGGACCGGCACGAGGCATGGTCCGTGCGGAACGCAGACCGTGCCGACATGCTGGACCAGATAATTCGCTGCCGGGATGGTCAGCCCGAACAGCAGCAGAAATAACAATCCTTCGCGGCGTCGGCGCGCCTCTATCGCGTCGCTTTCGATCATTCTGATGCGATCCATTTGGCAAAACCGTCCGCACGCAGGCGGCAGGCCGGGCATTCACCGCAGCCATAACCCCAGGCATGACGGTGCGAGCGATCCCCCAGATAGCAGGTGTGCGTCTCTTCGAGAAGCACGTCGATGAGCGCCTGCCCGCCGAGATCATGGGCGAGCGCAAAGGTCTGCGCCTTGTCGATCCACATCAGCGGCGTGTGGATGACGAAACGCCGTTCCATGCCGAGATTGAGCGCAAGCTGCATGGCCTTCAGCGTGTCGTCGCGGCAGTCCGGATAGCCGGAATAGTCGGTCTCGCACATGCCGGCGACGATATGTTTCACGCCACGGCGATAAGCGAGCGCCCCGGCGAAAGCAAGGAAGATCAGATTGCGGCCGGGCACGAAGGTCGTCGGCAGCCCGGTATCGGCAAATGTGATTGCCGCATCGCGGGTGAGCGCCGTCTCCGAGATCGCGGCGAGCGCGTCGAGCGTGAGCACGTGGTCGCCGCCGAGCCGCTGCCCCCAGCTTTCGTCGCGCGCCGCAAGGCGTTCGCGGATGCGTGGGCGCACCTCCAGTTCCACCGCATGGCGCTGGCCGTAGAAGAACCCGACGGTCTCGACATGACGAAACCGCGCGAGTGCCCAGGCGAGGCACACGGTCGAGTCCTGCCCGCCGGAGAAGAGAACAAGGGCGCGATCGGAGTCGGTCATGCTTGCTGAGACGGCGGTGTCCATCAATCCCAGCCGGGCCCACCGGACCAGTCGACAAGGCGACCGCGCGGATGGGCTAACGCGCGAATGGCGTTCATCTCATCGTCGCTCAGGGCGAAATCGAAGATGGCGAGGTTTTCCGACAGCCGCTCCACCTTCGCCGTGCGTGGAATGACAATGGCGCCCTCCTGAATGAGATAGCGCAGGCTCACCTGCGCCGCGCTCTTGCCGTACGCCTTGCCGATTCCGGCAAGGACGTCATGATCGACAATTCGGCCGCGCGCGAGCGGGCAATAGGCGATGATGGCGATGCCGTGGGCGCGGCAGGCGGCCCGCACCTTGGATTGATCGAGGAATGGATGCCACTCGATCTGATTGACCACGAGCGGCTCGGTGGCATAGCCGACCGCCTCCTCGATCAGCGGTACGGTGAAGTTCGACACGCCGATATGCCGGGCAAAGCCGGCGCTCTTCATCCGGCACAGGGCGCCGATGGTTTCCGCGAGCGGGATGCGTGGGTTCGGCCAGTGCACGAGCAGCAGGTCCACCTCCGACAACCGCAGCCGTGCCAGACTCGCTTTGGTGGCGCGCTCGAACTCGTACGGCGCAAGATGATCGGTCCACACCTTGGTAGTGACGAAGACCTCGGCGCGCGGAACACCGGCGGCGCGCAAGCCCTCCCCCACCTCGCGCTCGTTCTCGTAGATCTCCGCGGTATCGACATGACGATAGCCGAGCCGCAACGCCTGCTCGACGAGGCGCGCACAGCTGCGCCCGCGCAGCTCCCAGGTGCCGAGCCCGAGCGCCGGAATTGCCGCATCATTCGCTTCGACAAATTGCATCACAAATCCCGTGCCTGCACCGCGATGTCCGAGACACGCAAAAAAATAAGCCGTCGGACGCCAAGGCGAAAGTGCCTCGACCGCCGCCGCGTCGCCGTGCCGGTCTTGCGCTATCGCGCTTATCGCTCCCGCGCTCCGCCAACGACTGCCGCAATACGGCGTTGAAGTCTACCCGTGCAAAATTACCTTCAAGCGCTCAAAGCTCGACCTCGGCTTTGCAAATGATGAGCCCTGCATCAAGCTGGCGCCTCCCCGGCGTCGCAACTGTCGCCGTTCTGCACGGCAAAGGGTTTGCCTATTTGAAGGTCGGATGAGCCGCGTTTGCTTGCGGCACTGCTGCTCCGAGATCGCGCCGAACGTGACTTATCCGCCGCTGAGCACCGATCATTAGCGTGCGTCACTATTGCCTCTCCGTCCTTGAATCACAATCTTAGCTTCGCGACAGATGTCCTTGATTAAAAGGATCGTATGATAATCAATCACCGAAGCTTTGAGCGCTGCTATTAAGCTTACGCGCAAGGATAAGGGGAGTAGATTTTAGAAATCCTGAGATTTTTCCATATCAGCGCTTGATGCCGATTCACGAATCACGGCATCCCTATGGCAGCTTCGCCAGTAGGAGTTAACCTGAAATGGAACAGACGCTACAGGATCGTATTCGCGAGCGTGCGTATCTTTTGTGGAGCAATAACGCAGGCCACGGCGACGACAGCTATTTCTGGCTGATGGCCGAGCAGGAAGTGCTGGCAGAGATTGCATCAGAATCTCATGCCCTGGCCCCACCGCAGGTCGACGCCGTTGAACAGGCCGCTCAGCCTGAGACGGCGGCTCAGCCGGAGACGGCTCCAGAGCCCGAGGCAGCTCCACAGATCGAGGCAGTTGCGCAGCCCGAAGTCGCTCCGGAGCCGGAGCCGTCTCCACAGGCGGAGACAGCTGCTCAGCCCGAAGCTGCTCAGCCCGAAGTCGCTCAGCCC
>CAZTTL010000049.1:7720-16543 GCA_964616635.1 uncultured Rhodoplanes sp.
ACAGGCGGAGACAGCTGCTCAGCCCGAAGCTGCTCAGCCCGAAGTCGCTCAGCCCAAGGCCGCTCAGCCCAAGGCCGCTCAGCCCAAGGCCGCTCAACCCGAGACCGCTCAGCCCAAGTTAGCTGCACCGTCAGCTGCTCCGGCGGTGCGCTCGGAGCCTAAGGCAGCGCCTGCACGGAAAACACGCTCGGCGGCCAAATCATCAGCAAAGGCTGGCATAGCGGCAAAGCGCGCCGTGGCTGCTGAAACATCGGCGGCGAGTTCGCCAAAGCTTGTCTCCGCTGACGCAGAGACAAAGCCTAAGAAAACAGCGACGACTGCAGCCAAGTCCGGTGCGCGCCGGGCGCCGGCGAAACCGTCAGCGAAGGCTTGAGCGGTTCTTCGTTGCCGGAGATTTGCGGGCTAAGGGTCGCCTGACTGCTAATGGCGAGTCAGTTTACTTGTCTCATCGGATCACTTGCCGCGCGCCATGCCGGGGCTTTCGCGGCCGGTTGTGGCGGCGAAAAGTGGCTGGCGCAGTTATCCGGATGCAGCAAAAGCCCGGTCACTGCTATTTGGCGATCCGCAGCTTCGACAGGCTGGTGCCGATCTGGTTGAAGGTCGTCACGATCTGGTTGGACGACGTCAGCAGGAAGAACTTGTCCGAGCTGCTGGCGCAGTTCTGCAGCAGAGTGGATGTCGGGTCGCCATCGGTATTCACCTGGACCGCATAAAGCGTGACGCCGGCTGCCTTGACATTGTCGCAGAGAATCTGCTGGCGGGCGTCGACCTGAGCTGATGGGTTGTATCCATTACCGTACCAACGGTCCTGCGTGTTCAACCCATCGCTCAAGAGAACGATGACTTTCTGGTACTGATAATTGCTGTCTTCGGCCGGCGCCGACAACGGCGCGCTCTGCAGCAATGACAGCCACGCCCAGGCGAGCCCGATCGCCTGGTTGGTCGAGCCGCTCGGCGTCATTGCGTCGATCTTGTTTTTCACCGTCGCCCAGTCATAGGACAGCGGCATCAGCGAAACCGGGCAGTAGCCGTATTGCTCCGCCCAGAAGAGCGTGGATGGACTGGTGGAATCGTTGGCAACCGGCGCTGTGGCCGTGGTGTCGTAATTCTGGTCGCGGTCCATGACGCAACCGTGCCAGTTGTTGTGGCTGCTGGCGGTCCAGGTCTTTCCGTGACTGGTGCAGTCGTATTCATTGTCGTAGCTGCCCCAGCCCCAGCCCGTGCAGCTGCCATTGTTCTGATCCCAACCGTCGGAGTTTTGGCCGGGTTTCGACCATTTGAGCCAATTTTGGTTCTTGTTGCTGGTTCCGACATTCACGTCCTTGCTGAATGGGATGATGGAGACGTAGACGTCACCGGTGCTGGTGGCGGCAGCCTTGAGTTGGTCGATCAGGTTCTTGGCAGCCGTCTTGAGCGCATCCATCTTCCCGGCGCTCGCCATCGATCCGGTATTGTCCAGCGCAAGGGCCACGCGCAGCCGCGTATTGCCCCAGGTGGTGGTTGACGACACTGAAACCGGTATCTGCGAGATGCCGAAAAACGACATGCTGATGAAGCGGGGCTTGATGTTCGCCGATGCGGTGACGATCACCTGAGAGTTCGGGGTTTGTGAATAGGTGGCGCTGACCAGCAGGCTTTGTGCCTCGCTGCTGGTGAACGCCGTGTTGAAGAAGGTTTGGGCAGAGCTCTGAAGCTGTGAGCTCGACTGCGAAGCCGCGTCTTTCGAGACGGCGAGTGCCGTCGAATCCGCCGCAGCCTGCATGCTTGCCCGCATGGCATTGGCGCGGCTGTAGTCGATGGCAGCGCCGACCAACCCGATCAGCGGAATCGTGGCGACGGCGAAGATCATCGCGACATTGCCGTTCTCCGCTCGACCAAAGGCCCGCCAACGCGTGATGAATGTGTTGATAGAGGAGTCCGTACTCATCGCGCCCTCTGCGGCTGCGGCATACTGATCGTTCGCGCGGATATTTTCGCCAGCGGTCCCCGAACCAGCCGTTAATCTGATTCCGAAAAGTCGGGCCTATTAAATCACCCGTCGCGCGGAGGGCGCCGAATATTCGTTGGCAGCGTTGGCCGACGATCAACGAGATCACTCAACTAACTCTAAAATATGTGGGAATTCCCCCTAGCATTAGACGTACTAGCCTACCAGTAGTATTTTGGCGGCAATGCTGGCTTTTGAAGCGTCTGGCTCCGTTGCCACCTGGTCACTAAAATATTGATCTATCTGTCATTTTTCTTGGCGCAGGGTTCGCGGCGTCGACGCTTCGACATTTGCTGCAGTTTTATCTCATCGTCTCTTACTTTTAAGAAAGCATCAGGGATTTCTCCCTACGGTCTTTTTTTCGACCTTCCTGTTGCGAGCAGAATGCTGTGGCCAACCTCAAACCCGCACCCCCCACCGACCGGCAGCTTCATTCGCCGGAGAAGGAGAGGCTTTGCATCATCTCGGAGACACAGGCCGCGGCAACAAAGATCAGCCGTTCGCTATCCGACCTATTTGGTTTGTATTCAACCGATCTTGATCATTTGCTGGATAACGAGCCGGCCCCATTAGCGTTTGTCGATATCGACCTCGGGCGTTCTCGCGATCTCTTTCAGCTCAGGTCGTGGCTTCAACAACAGCCTGATCGGGAGGCCGTGATTTTTGCAGTTGATAGAGAGTCGCGGGTTCAGCTCGTCCGCGCCTTCTCCCTTGGCGCCAGCGACGCCATTTTTCGACCTTATTCGAGCCGAGCGCTCCGCAGCAAATTGCTGGCCAGTCGTGAAACGTCGAAAGTTGACGCACCAGCCATAGCGATCGAGGCAGGCCTCGCTGCTTTACAGAACATTTTCCTCTCGGCCAACTCAGGCGGGCCGCTTGATACCAGGCTCTTGGCGAAGGCTGGGGATGCATTGGTGGATCAAATAGAGACCCATGGCCTTGCGGACTGGGTACAGGCTGTCCGCGTGCATCACAATCAGACCTATCAACACTGTCTCTTGGTCGCCGGCGCGGCCGCAGCTTTCGCCGTCGAACTCGGGTTTTGCAAGTCCGATCGTTCGCGCGTCGCGATCTCCGGCTTGCTTCACGACATCGGAAAGGCGCGGATTCCTGTCGCTATTCTTGACAAACCCTGCAAACTCGATCCCGAGGAATTGGCGGTCGTGAGGCAGCATTCCCAGCTCGGATTCGAAGCCCTGCTCGGTACGGATGGATTGCATCCCGAGATGCTCAAGATCGTGATGAATCACCACGAACTTCTCGACGGAAGCGGATACCCGCACGGTCTCAGCGGCAGCGAGATCTCGGACCTCACTCGGATTATTACAATAACCGACATCTTCGGTGCTCTGATCGAATTCCGTCCCTATAAGCCGCCGATGGCCGCTCAAGCTGCATATCAGATTCTGGAGGATATGGGACCCAAACTCGACCGCGATCTCGTCCGCGCCTTCAAGCCACTCTCTCGGGCAAATTTCCTATAGTCAGAGGATCGCGCACTACAGAGCAGTTCGATTCAACGGATTAGCACAATACGCTGCATTCGCGACCGCTGATATCGATCAAGCAATTCCAGCCGACATCTCTGAGGGGATGGACCTGGAATAACCGTTCTTATCTTGCAGGCCGTGCGCGGCATGTCCGCCGGCTTTGCCGTCGCCTGCTCATTCCTAAAAGCACAGGTTCATCACGACATTTCCGCGTTTGTCCTTGATCACATGCGGGCATTCCAGGCGTTTAAGCTCCGCCTTGGCCTGCTCATTGCCGAGCGCCGCGGCCTTCGCGTAATAGGCCTTGGCGGCGCCGGTATCGCGCGGCCCGCCCCGCCCGCTCTGCGCAAACGCGCCCATCCGCTCGAGCGCGCCGGGATGATCCTGCGCCGCGGCCTTTTCGAACAGCGCGCGCGCGGCAGCATCATCCTTCGGCCCGCCGACGCCCTCCGCCATCATCAATCCGAGCTGATATTGGGCTTCCGCGGAATTTGCCTCCGCACCTTTTTCCAGCGCGGCCCTGGTCTTGGCCGGATCGGCCGGGGTTCCGCCGCGCTCTGAAAGCGCCGCAAGATTCGTGGCGCCGCGCGGATTTCCCGCCTCCGCAGCGCGCTCGAACAGCTTGCGCGCCTCCCCTTCGTCCTTGCGGCCGCCGGTGCCCATCGCAAGCATCACGCCGAGTTCCACCATGGCCGAGGTGCTGCCTTTGTCGGCTGCCTTGCGATAGGTCGCGATCGCCTCCGCCCATTGCCGATTGGCCGCGTAGGCGCGGCCGAGCTGGTAAAGCGCCCGGCGTGATTTCGCCGATGCGACCTTGCAGAACTTGATGGCCATCGCGATGTCGCCCGCGGCGATATCCGTGGTGCCTCTGACGTCGGCCGGCTTGTCCGGATCGGTCGGATCGGCCGCGATCCGATCGCACAGCACGAGGCCAGCAGATTGAGCATGGGCCGCTGACGGAAGCCCAACGACGGGCAATGCCACAAGCCAGGCGCCAAGACCGCCAGCGACGAAGAAGCGATGATAATGCTTTGTCTTGATCAAGCGATGTCTCCGCAGCTTTGATCGTCACGGTGTCGGAATTTTCTTCGGCGTCAAACGACCCATATATTTTTCCGCGCCTTGATCGATCGAAATGATCGCAACCGGTTTTGACGGAATGCGGCTACCGTCGGGATAACTGATCGTTCCCGTGACGCCTTCGAACCCGCGGGTATGCGCAAGGGCCTCGCGCACGGCGCCGGGATCCGCCCTGCCCGCAGCCTTGATCGCGGCCATCAGCAGCCGAGCGGCGTCATAGCCGAGTGCCGAGAATGCATCCGGTTTCTTGTCGGGATAAGCTTTGGCGAAAGCTTCGCGGAAGGCTTGGACGCGCGGATCGGGATTGTCGGCGCTGATATAGGCATGCGTCGTAAAATAGATCTTGTGCGCGCGTTTTACTTGGCGCCAGGCATCTCCGATATCGAGTCCGTCACCGCCCAGGATCGGCACGTCGATGCCGGCGGCGCGCAGCGCCGGGATAGCGGTTGCAACATCGTCGGGCAGGGCTGCGAGATAGATCAGGTCGGCCTTGGGCAGTTTGCCGATTGCTGCTTTGATGTTGTTGGCTTGATATGGCACGACCGCCAGCACCTTGCCGCCAAGTTCCTTGAACCTCGTCTGAAAATAGTTGTGCAGCAGGCGTGCATAGGAGGATGTCGCGTTATAGAGCACCGCGACCGTGCGCGCCTTCAGTCGATCATAGGCCCAATCGGCACCCGCCGCCGCCTGGACATTGTCGCCGAAGCAAGCGAGGAACAGATAGACGGGAACCTGCTCGGGCAACTTCGGCGATGTCGCCCCCGAGGTCAGAAACACGCGGCGGTGCTTCGCCGCGATCGGCGCCGCCGCCAGCACCATGTCGGTGTCGGAAAAACCGATCAGGCCCGCAATGTCCGGAGCCTCGCGGAACAACGTCTTGGCCTTCTCGGCGATAATGTCGGGTTTGGTCTCGCCGTCGACGACACGCAATCTCACCGGCCGGCCGAGCAGCCCACCGCCCGCATTGGCCTGTGCGACGGCTAGCCGCGCCCCCTCTGCCGACGGGATGTCGAGATCGCGCTGGCCACCGGTCAAATTGTACATGGCGCCGATCGTGATCGCGCGCTCCTGTGCACCTGCAACAGGGCTGAGAACAAGCGAAGCCAGATATGCTGCGATGCCGATATGATGGAATATCACGACTTGATCCTGCTGCTGGGCGAAATGCTCCGACGCGCCTTATCGTCCAATATCTGCAACACCATCTCAACCGCAAACACCGGTCTCCCTGCCCCACTCCGCCGGCGCGCATTCAGCCTGTTGATGGTCGATTTGTCTTGCTGAGCATGATACCGACTGTGCAAGTGCAGCAGCGCATATTGCAACGCGTCATCCATCTGTCAAAGAATAAGCCGACAACCAAATCCACAGAACCGTCGAGACATCAGCATATCTTGCCGGCAATCGGGGTTGTGCTACCGTTCGATTCTGCCAGGTCAGACACTGGGGACTGACTTGTTTGCTGACGCCGAGCCGAGACACATCTACGCCGTTTTCTGGAATGATCTCCCAACCCCACATCAATTCGCTTGCTCACTTTTCTCGACGGACGGATTGAGCGTGCGCATTGCGGAAGAGTGCCGTTCGTCGCGGATCAGCCGTTCAGCGCTGATGCGTGCAGCAGCCAAGAAAGGTATTGTAAGCACTAAAAGCGATCACCAATCTTGGCCAGATCGCTTTAACACGATGAGACGAAGTTGCACTTTATCTCAGCCATGACTTGGAGGTCGTTATGAGCAGCAATCCAGGCTTCGAAATTCCCACCGACATGCGCAAGATGACCGAGCAGAGCATGGATCAGGTGAGAACCGCCATTAACAGCTACTTCCAGTTTCTTCAGCGCGCCGTCCCCGAAAATGTCTTGGGCGGGTCGGAGCTGAGCAACAAGGTCCTTGGATTTGCCGAGCGCAATGTTGCGACCGCGTTTGACTTCGGCCAAAGGCTGATGCAGGTGCGCGATGTCCAGACGCTGATGCAGCTGCAGATGGACTTCATTCGCACGCAGACGCAGGCGATCACCGAGCAGGCGCATGACCTGCAAGAGACCACGACCAAGACGATGATGGAAGCTGTGAAGTCACGATACTTGACGTCGTGACCATTGCCGGGCGGAACGCGCCCTGATCGTTTGACCTTGAGAAGACGGCTGAAAATGCCGTCTGTTTTTTTGGTGTCGATGGTGCCCGTGATTTGCGCGGACGCCGGACATTTGGGCAACCTGACGAGCACTCTGCTGCAGATCCCGCCCGCCCCATTGCTGTGGCCCGCCGGCCCGGCTTGTGCCCACGCGCCCCTTCCACCATGCTGCGCATGGTTCACCTCCCCCGTTTCGGCGAAACGGGGGAGGATGAATGGCTTGGCTTGGCCGACGCTGGCTTTTCCGAACCCTGCACGTGCAAGCCAAATCCACGCTCAGTGTTCGCCCGCGGCGACCTTCGCCAGGCAGAAAGACCACGCGATGGTCAGCTCCGCACAAAAGCAAGCAGATCGGCATTGATGGTGTCCGCATGGGTCGTCGCCATCCCGTGCGGCAGCCCGTCGTAGACTTTCAGCGTGCCCTTCTTCACGAGCTTGGCGGACAGCACAGCGGAGCCTTCGATCGGCACGATCTGGTCGGCATTGCCGTGCATGATCAACACGGGAACGTCGATCGCCTTCAGGTCGTCGGTAAAGTCGGTCTCAGAGAAGGCCTTGATGCAGTCGTAGTGCGCCTTGATGCCGCCGATCATACCCTGGCGCCACCAGTTATTGATGACTCCCTCGGAAACCTGTGCACCCGGCCGGTTAAATCCATAGAATGGACCCGACGGAACGTCGCGATAGAATTGGGCGCGATTTGCCACGAGCTGGGCGCGGAATCCGTCGAATACTTCGAGCGGCAGACCGACAGGATTATGCTCCGACTTGACCATGATCGGGGGCACCGCCCCGATCAGCACCGCCTTGGCGACACGGCCGCGCTCGGCGCGGGCGACATAGCGGGCCACCTCGCCGCCGCCGGTCGAGTGGCCGACATGGATGGCGTTCTTGAGGTTCAAGGCCGAGGCGAGCTTCACGACATCGGCGGCGTAGGTGTCCATCTCGTTTCCGCTGTCGGTCTGGGTCGAGCGCCCATGACCGCGGCGATCATGCGCAATGACACGATAGCCATGGCCGAGGAAGAACATCATCTGGTTGTCCCAATCATCGCTGCTGAGCGGCCAGCCATGATGGAAAACGATGGGCGTCGCATCGCGCGGCCCCCAGTCCTTGTAGAAGAGCTCGGTGCCGTCGTCGGTCTTGACGGTAGCCATGTTCGCCTCCTGGGGTCGGGGGTGATGCAAGGGAACGAGAGAGCAGGAGCCGAGTCGAAATCGGCGCAGGTCCATTGCGCGCGATGCCCAAAACGCGACCGCATGACTGCTGCGTGAGAGGCGCCATCGCTGGGCATCCAGCAAGGTGCCAGTTATGTAAGGTGGATGCCGCCGAAGTCATGGGCCGGCTCACGCACACGTGTACCGGCAGGAGGGGTGCTCGTCGTGGACATCTGGATTGGAAGTCTTCTCGAAGGAGCCGCGCAAGCAAGAGGCGCGGTCGCGGTCATCGACGTGTTTCGCGCCTTTACGACCGCAGCGGTCGTCCTCGCCAATGGTGCGTCGCGCATTGTCATGGTCGGCACCGTCGAGGAGGCGCTGAAGCTGCGGGCCAACGGAACCGGCCAGATTTGTCAAGGCGAAGTCGGTGGGATTGCCCCCGCTGGCTTCGATTTCGGCAACTCGCCGTTTGAAGTGTCGGAGGTCGATTTTGCGGGAAAGGTAATCATCCAGCGCACGAGCGCCGGCACCCAAGGCATCGTGACGGCAAGCCACGCGCAATATCTCTATGCCGCGTCGCTGGTGACCGCCTCCGCCACCGCGCGCGCGCTGCTCGCGCAACAGCACGCCGAGCGCATCTCGCTGGTCGCCATCGGGAGCGCGGGCGCGGAGCGCACCGACGAGGATGAGCTGTGCGCGCTGCACCTACGCAATCGCCTCGAAGGCCGGCCCGGCGATCCCACCGCGTTGCGTGACTTGATCCTGGCGGGAGGCGAAATTCGGCGCTTCAACGATCCGACCCGCCCGCACCTCAATCAAAAGGACGTGGAGATCGCGCTCGACGTCGACCGCTACGATTTCGCGATCCGGGTTGCGATGGAGGGCGGCCTGCTGGTCGCACGGCGGGAGTGATGGCGGGAATGATCGGCCCGGATTGCGCGGCGTGCGGCTGGCGCTAGGCTTGGGCGACCTC
>CAZTTL010000050.1:0-16505 GCA_964616635.1 uncultured Rhodoplanes sp.
GAGGAAAAATCCAGGTTCGCCTGCACCGTGCAGGTGCGGTACATCATGTCGAGGCCGAGCCGGCCGACCTTCGGCATATAGGCCGTCATGATGCGATAACGGGCCTTGGGCATCACCGCCATTTCCGAACGCGACCAGGTCGGCGCCATGCCGAGGCCGAGAAAGCCGATGCCGAGCGGTGTCGCCACCTCGCGCAATTGGGCGAGATGGGCCATCAGCTCACCGGAGGTCTGATGAATGGTCGCGACCGGCGCCCCCGACAGTTCGAACTGCCCGCCCGGCTCGAGCGAGATCGCGCCGCCGCCGGTCACATCGACAAGGCCGATAATGTTGCCCGCCTCCATGATCGGCTCCCAGCCGAGCAGCATCTGCATGCCTTCGAGCAGAGCGCGGATGCTGCGCCGCCCTGCATAGGGCAGCGGCTCGTGGCGGCTGACCGAAAATGCGAATTTTTCGTATTCGGTGCCGATGCGAAAGCGATCGGGCGGCGTGATGCCAGCCGCAAACCACGCGACGAGTTCGTCGCGCGATTCAAGCGGCGTCATGTCAACCACATCGCGAGCCATGGAAGGATCCGGGTGGGAAGGCGGCGCGACCTTACACAGCCGCAACGAAAGAGCAATGCACCGATGGGACCGGCCGACCGACGGTTAAAGCCGTGCCACGAGCGGTCTCCGCCAATGCCGGTTGGTGACCGCTGGTCAACGAATTCCCGTTCCGGGGCAACGCCATCCGCGCCCGCGCGGATCGCGCGCCGATCCGTCGCGAAAAATCCTGTTCCATTGAGATAACACAAAGGCGCGGCAATATTTTTTCTTAGCCTGTCGGCCAAGGCCGCCTCGTCTTTACCCTGATGGCAAGGACTGCGGGGTCAGCGCCGTGCCGGCTCATTTGGCACGGGAACTTTACCTCCCGTCAGGGTATGCTACAGGCATTGCAGGCAGAGATAGACGCCAACAACGAGACTCGCGTGCAATGACGTTTCGACGCGTCGTCACAGTGGTTGCCATGCTCACGCCCCTTCTGCTGGGGTGCGCGCAGAATCTCGACCTCGGCATTCTGTATGCGGCGCCCGGAAAGTATGACTATCTCCGCTGCGAGGACCTGAAGCCCCGCCTCGCCGCCTCGCTCAAGCGCGAGAAAGAGCTCACCGACCTGATGAACCGCGCTAACCAGGAGGCGGGCGGTGCGGTCGTCAATGTCGTTGCCTATTCAGCCGATCTCGCCCAAGTGCGGGCCGACATTAAAATCTTACGCCAGGCGGCCGCCACCAAGAATTGCGGCAATATCGATCCTGCGCCGGCGGAAGCAACCCCGGCCACCCCGGCTAAACGCGGCAGCAAACGTTAGGTTGGCGACGCCCTGTTACGGCCGCCGGCTCAGCAAAAACACCGCCTGCTCGCCGAACAGATTCCAGAACCACCACGGCGCATCGATCTTCAACGCCGTCCCCCACGGATCGAGCGCAACGGCGCGCTCCATCTTGGCGCCAACGACGCTGCACAGCGTATTGAAATCCTTGATCGTGCAGAAGTGGATGTTGGGGGTGTCGTACCAGGTTTCCGGCAGATTGGCGGTCTGCGGCATGCGTCCGCCGAACAGTAGCTGAAGCCGGATGCGCCAGTGGCCGAAATGGGGAAACGACACGATCGCGTGGCGGCCGATCCGCAGCATGTGCTCGAGCACGACGCGCGGCCGCCGCGTCGCCTGCAGCGTCTGCGACAAGATCACGTAATCGAAGGCGTCGTCGGGATAGTCGGCAAGGTCGGTGTCAGCGTCGCCCTGGACCACCGCCAAGCCCTTGGCGACGCATTCATTGACCCCTTCGCGCGACAGCTCGATGCCGCGTCCGTCAACCCCCTTGGTCTCCAGCAGTTCCAGCAATTCGCCGTCGCCGCAGCCGACATCGAGCACGCGCGAGCCGGGCTCCACCATCTCCGAGACCAGGAGCAGGTCGACACGGGCGCCGCCGGGGCCGCGCACGGTCTCCGCCATGGTGCGATCTCGTGGCACGCGGGCAAGCATGACTAAACCTGCGGCGGTTCAAGACCGCCCGCCCGCCCCGCCGATTCGAGGAAACCGCGGACAATCGCGAAAAATTCCGGCTCGTCGAGGAGAAAGGCGTCGTGCCCCTTGTCGGTCTCGGTCTCGGCGAAGGAGACGCGCGCGCCCCCGGCATTGAGCGCATGCACGATCGCGCGCGACTCGGAGGTCGGAAACAGCCAGTCGCTGGTGAACGAGATCACGCAGAACCGCGTCTTGGTGCCCTTGAAGGCATTGGCGAGAATCCCGCCATAGTCGGCGGCGAGGTCGAAATAATCCATCGCCCGCGTGAGGTAGAGGTAGCTATTGGCATCGAACCGTTCGACGAAGGTCGAGCCCTGGTGACGCAGGTAATTCTCCACCTCGAAATCGGCATCGAAGGAGAAGGTCGGATCGGTGCGGTCCTGGAACTTGCGGCCGAACTTGCGATGGAGCGCGACATCCGAAAGGTAGGTGATATGCGCGCCCATGCGCGCAACCGCGAGCCCGCGGCGGGGGTCGGTGCCCTCGACGATGTAGCGTCCCTGCCGCCACTCGGGATCGGCCATCACCGCCTGCCGCCCGACCTCGTGAAAGGCGATGTTCTGCGCCGAATGGCGGGTCGACGCCGCGATCGGGAGCGCGGAGAAGACCCGGTCGGGATAGCTCGCGCACCATTGCAGTACCTGCATGCCGCCCATCGAGCCGCCCGCGATCGAGAACAGCCGCTGGATGTCGAGATGATCGAGCAACATCGCCTGCGCGCGGACCATGTCGCGGATGGTAATGACGGGAAAGTCGAGCCCCCAGGGCGCCCCCGTCTGCGGATTGGTCGAGGACGGGCCAGAGGAGCCCATGCAGCCGCCGATCACATTGGGGCAGATGACAAAATAGCGGTCGGTATCAATCGGCAGGCCGGGTCCGACCATGACCTCCCACCACCCCGGCTTGCCGGTCACCGGATGGACATTGGCGACGTGCTGGTCGCCGGTCAGCGCATGGCAGATCAGCACGGCATTGGAATGCGCCGCGTTGAGCGTGCCATAGGTCTGGTAGGCCACCTGGAAGGGTGAAAGATCGACCCCGGCATCGAGCCGCAGCGGCTTGTCCGGCGCGAACGTCACGACGGGAGACTGTGGCCGGTCCGATTCGCGAACGCGGTCCACCCCTTTGCGCTTTGCAGACAGCCAGAGTTTGTTCATTGCAGGGCACCAACCCCGTACTATAGGCAAATGTTGGCGCGCTCTGCCACTCACGCGGCCGTCGGCCGGTTGTCATAGGCCGCAGCGGGCTCAAGTCAATGTTTTCTTTGCGTTCTGGTTTATGGCCCTCTATCGAGGACGAAATGCGGCAGCGGCGATGATCGCCGCCCGCCGGTTCCGGACCGACACAGGCGACCATGGCTCAGCCGGCTCATCAACCTTCCCTCCCGGCCTTGCGGGCCGAGATCGACCGCATCGACGAGGCGATGCATCGCCTGCTGATGGAGCGCGGCGAGATCATCGGCCGGCTGATCGAGGCCAAGCGGACGGCTGAAACGGGCTCGGCATTCCGCCCGGCGCGCGAGGCCGCCATGATGCGGCGGCTGGTCGAGCGCCATCGCGGCATTCTCCCGCTCGATACCGCCGAGAGCATTCTGCGCGTCATCATCGCGACCTTCACCTATATCCAGGCGCCATACCGCCTGCATGCGGACCTCTCGGCCGGCGAGCCGGCAATGCGCGACTCCGCGCGCTTTCATTTCGGCTTTACCGTGCCGTTCGAAGGCCATATGGGCGCGGCCGGCGTGATCGCGGCGCTCGATGCAGCGCCGGGCGACCTTGGCTTGGTCCCGGCGACGGCCACCTCCGGCGGCGCCTGGTGGAGGGCACTGGAAGCGCCGGACGCGCCGAAAATCATCGCCCGGCTGCCGTTCATCGAGCGCGCCGACCATCCCGCCGGCCTGCCGGTCTTCGCGATCGCCCGTCCGCACCCCGACGCGGTGGTGCGCGAGGCGATGGTGTGGAGCCTGCGCGTCTCCGGCTGGGGGGCGCATGCGGCGCAGGTTTTGGCGACGCTTGCCGATTTCGTCGCCGTGCCAGAAGGCGCGTTCGACGGCGCGAGCCTGCTGGTATCGCTTCCCGCCGGGCGCTCGATCGAGGAGGTCACGGCGGCCCTGGTCAAGGCCGGCGCCACCATCCGCGCGCAAACCCTCGTCGGCAGCCATGCAACCCGCTATACCCTCTCCGCCGACGGGACGCTGGTCCCGATCGGGCGGTAGCGGCCGGCCCAACGCCGCTTTTGCCGACCGCCTCACATCCCGCGCAAGAAACGCGCTCTTGGAGTGAATGTAATGTCTGCCCCGCGTCCCGAGCCGCGTTCCGGCGTGCTGAAGATCAAGCCCTATGTGCCGGGCAAGAGCCACGCGCCGGGCGTCGCCAAGGTCTTCAAGCTGTCGTCGAACGAGTCACCGCTGGGGCCGAGTCCGAAAGCGGTCGCGGCCTATCGGGCCTGCGCGGCGTATCTCCAGGACTATCCCGACGGCGCCGCCACCGCGCTGCGCGAAGCGATCGGTGGCGCCTATGGGCTCGATCCCGCCCGCATCGTCTGCGGGGCGGGCTCGGATGATCTGCTCAATCTCATCGCCCGCGCCTATCTCTCCGATGGCGACGAGGCGATCCACACCACGCACGGCTTTCTCGTCTATCCGATCGTCACCCTTGGTGCCGGCGCGACCCCGGTCGTCGCCGCGGAGAAGAATCACGCCGCCGATGTCGATGCGATCCTCGGCTGCGTGACCGCGCGCACCAAGGTCGTCTTCCTTGCCAACCCGAACAATCCGACCGGGACTTTCATTCCGTTCGACGAGGTCAAGCGCCTGCATCGCGGGCTGCCGCCGCATGTCCTGCTCGTGCTCGACGCCGCCTATGCCGAATATGTCCGCCGCAACGATTACGAGGCCGGCATCGAGCTTGTGGCAACGAGCGAGAACGTCGTGATGTGCCGTACCTTCTCGAAAATCTACGGGCTGGCGGCACTGCGGCTCGGCTGGCTGTACGGGCCGGCGCCTGTGGTCGACGCGCTCAACCGCATCCGCGGGCCGTTCAATGTCAGTGCACCGGCGATCGCCGCTGGCATCGCGGCGATCGAAGATACGGCCCATCTCGAGCAGGCGCGCGCCCATAATGAGCGCTGGTTGCCCTGGCTGTGCGACGAGCTTGAAAAACTCGGCCTCAAGGTGACGCCGAGCGTCACCAACTTCGTCCTCATCCATTTTCCGCAGAACAGCGGGAAGACGGCGGCCGAAGCTGATGCGTTTCTCACCGCGCGCGGCCTGGTGTTGCGTCAGGTCGCAGCCTACACCCTGCCGCACGCGCTGCGCATGAGCATCGGCACCGAGGAAGCGAACCGGCTCGTGGTGCAAGCGCTCGCCGAGTTTTTGGGGAGGGAAGTTTGAGCCGGAGACTTTGTACCAGACGAAGCCACGCCGGCGTGGCGCCCGCCGTTTCCCTCTCCCCTTGTGGGAGAGGGTGCCTGACCCCGGACTTGATCCGGGGGAAGGCGGGTGAGGGGTCGCGCATCGGCGCATTAGGAATGGACCCCTCACCCGGCTCGGACTGCACTTCGTTCCGTCCTCACCACCCTCTCCCACAAGGGGAGAGGGCTCGCCGATGAGAGCCGCGCCCCTCTTCAACCGCCTCGCTTTGATCGGCGTTGGGCTGATCGGCTCCTCGATCGCGCGCGCGGCGCGGGCGCAGAATGCCGTGCGCTCGATCGTCGCGACCGCGCGTTCGGTGGAAACGCGCGCCCGCGTCGCCGAGCTCGGCCTTGCCGATCAGGTGGTGGATACCAGCGCTGCGGCGGTCGAAGGGGCGGACCTCGTCATCCTCTGCACGCCGGTCGGCCAATGCGGCCGCGTGGCAGCAGAGATTTCCGCCCATCTCGCACCGGGCGCGATCCTGTCCGATGCCGGTTCGGTCAAAGGCGCAGTCGTGCGGGACGTGAGCCCGCATGTGCCGCCGCAGGTCCATTTCGTCCCCGCGCATCCGGTCGCAGGCACCGAGAATTCCGGGCCCGATGCCGGCTTTGCCGAGCTGTTCATCAATCGCTGGTGCATTCTGACGCCGCCGCAGGGCGCGGACCCTGTTGCGGTCAAGAAACTGGCTGACTTCTGGACCCTGCTCGGCGCCAATGTGGAAACGATGGATGCCGACCACCATGACCGCGTGCTCGCCATCACCAGCCACGTGCCGCATCTGATCGCCTACACGATCGTCGGCACCGCCGACGAACTTGGCCAGGTGACCCGGTCGGAGGTGCTGAAATTCTCTGCCGGCGGTTTTCGTGATTTCACCCGCATTGCCGCCTCCGACCCGACGATGTGGCGTGACGTTTTCCTCGCCAACAAAGATGCGGTGCTCGACATGCTCGGCACCTTCAGCGAGGATTTGGCGCAGCTCACCCGCGCGATCCGCCGCGGCGACGGCGATACGCTGTTCGACCTGTTCACCCGCACGCGCGCGATCCGCCGCGGCATCGTCTCGATCGGCCAGGATGCCGAAGTGCCCGACTTCGGCCGCCCGCACGACAAGCTGCCGCCGGTCCCGCGCCCCTATGCGGCAGAGGGCGAGTGATTTCGTGCGCATAGCGTGGCGCCAAGTGGCGCTAACCGCTGATTTTTGCTAGCCTTCGAGCGGAGGTGTAGCCGCATGAACGTGCCGATTGTGCATCGTGCCGTCCTGAAGCATCACGTCGCGACGATAGAAGCCCGGCACCCGATCAAGATCCTCGGGCTTCTACCGCGCGGGAGCGCGGCGCATATCTTCGGCGCCGAAGCGCTGGATTTTCTTGCCGAGAAACGGCCCGGTCTGGACCTTTTGGGATTGTGTGAGGCGGAGGTCGATCTCGGCGATTTGCTGGGCCGTCCGGTCGGGATCGTTCTCGTCAGCGGCCTCAAAGGGCAAGAGGCGATCGAATTCCAACGCCGGCTCGATCCGCTATAGACCGGCATGAACCGCTCCGATCTTGAGCGACTGCGTGACGCCCGCTTCTTCGCGCATCAAGCGTGGCTCCATGCAACCGGTCTGTCCAGCGAGACATTAGCTGAAGCGCTCCAGCCACAACATGCTGCGCTTTACGCTCTCGCGATCGTCGGCGAAGCGCTGAGCAAAGTTCCGGTTGATGTTCGCAATGAAGCGCCTGCCCTGCTCTGGCGGCCGATCATTGCGCTTCGCAATCATCTCATCCATGGCTATTGGCAGATTGACTTCGATATCATCGCCGACGTGATCAATTGCCGGATCGATCCTCTGCTTTCGGAGCTTGACGCGTTGATCGCAGCTGTCGAAGGCATGGACAAGTAACGATTCTCATCGTGCCCAGCCGCGCCCCCGCAGAGACCTCGCCTGCAACCGGCCGCGGCATGAAGTTGCGGCGCTCTTGCGTGCCTTCCCTGACCCGGCGTAATGAAAACGGTTCGCGCTCGTAGTTTGAAAAAGGTTCAAACAGGGCTTCGCCCGGTTCTGTGCTCGGGCGACGGCTGAAGCGATCTCGCTCGCGGCGGGACCAGCTTTGCCGCGCCTGTCAATCATGAAACTGAGGATTGCTGACGCCGTGATGCCGTTGCTCACCCGCCGATCCCTTCTTGCCGGCGCTGCTGCCTGCATTGCAGCGCCGTCTCTGGTGCTGGCGCAAAAGTCGGATGACGTCGATATCGTGGTGATCGGCGCCGGCGTCGCCGGCATCGCAGCCGCCCGCCGCATCCTCGCCGCCAAGCGGCGCGTCGTGCTGCTCGAAGCAGCCGGCCACGTGGGCGGCCGCTGCATCACCGATACGCGAACCTTCGGCGTGCCGCTCGACCGCGGTGCCCATTGGCTCTACTCGCCCGATTCCAACCCGCTGGCGAAGTTTGCCGGCCCGGCCGGGCTCGATCTCTACCGCGCGCCGCCGGGCCAGAAAATCCGCGTCGGCCGGCGCTATGCGCGCGAAAGCGAGCTTGAGGATTTCCTCTCCGTCCTGGTGCGGGCGCGGCACGCGATCGCCGAGGCGGCGCGTCGCAAGGCCGACATTTCGTGTGGGCAGGCGCTGCCCAAGGAGCTCGGCGACTGGCGCGACACCATTGAATTCGTGCTGGGCCCCTTCACCTGCAGCAAGGATTTGGGCGACGTCTCGGCGACCGATTTTTCGCGCATGGCGCCGCGCGACAGCGCCTCGTTCTGCCGGCAGGGGCTCGGCACCCTGGTTGCGCGGCTCGCCGACGAGCTTCCCATCCGCCTGTCGACGCCGGTCACCCGGATCGAAACCTGGCGGCGCGGACGGGTGACGGTCGAAACCCCGAAAGGAAACATCGTTGCGCGCGCTGCTATCGTCACCGCCTCGACGAGTGTCCTTGCCGCGGGCAAGATCAATTTTGATCCCAATCTCCCGCGGCGCTACACCGACGCCATCGATCACCTGCGCCTCGGCAGCTACGACCGCATCGCGCTGGAAATGACCGGGAGCCCGTTCGGCGCGCAAAGCGACGATCTCATTTTTGAGAAATCGGACAGCGTGCGGACGGCCGGCATGCTTGCCAATGTCTCCGGTAACCAGATCTGCATGATCGATGTTGCCGGAAAATTCGGCCGCGAGCTCGCTGCCGAGGGCGAGCGGGCGATGGCGGACTTCGCCGTGGAGTGGCTGACCAAGCTGTACGGCGCCGAAATCCGGGAATCGGTGAAGCGCGCTTATACGACGCGGTGGAATAAGGAGCCGTTCGTTCTGGGCGCCATCTCGGCAGCGGCGCCCGGCGGACAATCCGCGCGCGCCGCGCTGATGGAGCCGGTCCGCAATCGCGTCTGGTTTGCCGGCGAGGCGGTGCACGAAACCCTGTGGGGCACCGTTGGCGGCGCCTGGCAGTCGGGCGAGCGTGCCGCCGAGGCGGCGATGAAAAGGCTCGGCCTTATTGCCTCGCCGCATGAATCTGCACCCGAACGGCCGGTACGGCGCCGGTCGCGGCGGCGGCGGCGGCGCGCACCACAGGCCCGACGACCGCGGTTCTGGCCGTTCGGGAGTTACTAGAGCATTTTCCGGCGAAGTGGATGCCGGTTCGCCGCCAGAAAATGCGATCACGCAAAGAGAAATAGAGCGAATTCCGATTCTGTTAGAACGGAATTTGCTCTCGACCGCGATCGCTTGACGTTGAATCGATCGCGCTCTTCACCTCCTTGTTTTGTCACATGATCTTTTCCGAAAAGTCTGCAACTTTTCTGAGATCATGCTCTGGTCACGTCCCGATCCGCACCGGCGCATGCAGCTTGGCAAGTGCCGCGAGCACCGACAGCGCGGTGATCCGGCTGGTTTTTGGATTTTCCGAGGGGACATTTTCGATCGACATCGAGAAGCGTGCCGAATCGGCATCGACTTCGATGGCGTGGCAGTTGCGGGTTATGGCGGGATCGGCCCAGATTTCGATCATGGTGCGGTCGGGTCCGATCCCGGCGAGCGACAGCGCAACGACCACGTTGACGTTCCCAGGAAAGCACTTGGCGGCGTCACGCGCGGTGCCAGAAAAGACACACTTTGCTTCGGTCAATCCGTCCACCGAGATACCGTTCTCGACAAGGTAGGGAGCGCCGCCAAGGCTCTGCGGCGGCTTGCGTGTGACCATGCGGACCGAATGCACCACGCCTTGCGCCGCCGCCGTCACCGCGTCAAGCCCGATCAACGCTCCGGTCGGCACGATGATCTGCCCCCCTTTGTGCTCGGCGAGCTCGATCAGGTCCGGGTGAGACAACAGGGCTCCCACACTCAGCACCATGACGCGCTTGCGCGCCGACAGCATTGGCCGGCAGATATCGTCGAGGACCGCCGCCGGCGCGCATTCGACCAGCAGATCGGCATGCGAGGGCATCGCTTCGAGCTTGACGATCGGACAGGCAATGCCCTCCTGCTCAAGCCAGTCGCGCGCCTTCACATGATTATGCGCGGCGACAGCGCCGAGCTCGAGGCCATACATCCCGCGCGAAAGCGCGCGCACGACTGTTCGCCCGATGGTGCCGAGGCCGGCAATTCCGATGCGTGTTGGCGTCATGCCCACTGTTGCCTAGCATTCCAAGCGGCGCGCGTGTCGGCCCAAGTCCCGATCAAGGCTCCGTTCATATCTCAATGTTGCGGGCATACAAGGAGAAAGCGTCGCACCGTAGCGCTCCGATGCACAACAAAAAGCCCTCCCGCCGCGCGGCGGGAGGGCGATCACGGCAATCGTAGCGCGGGATTAGGCTTGCGGCTGCTCGACGGTTTCGCCGGCACCGGCCCCGCCATTGCGACCGCGGCGTTCGGACATGAACATGTCGAACTCGGCCTTGTCCTTGGCCTGGCGCAAACGATGCAGGAATTCCTTGAACTCGCGCTGCTCCTCTTCCAGGCGGCGCAGCGTCTCGGCGCGGTACTCGTCGAAAGCGCGGTTGCCGCTCGACGGGGACGTGCCCCACCAGCCGCCGCCGCCACCTTCCATGCGCTCGCGCATACGGTCCATCTTCCCTTGCATGCGCTCCATCTTGTCCTGCCAGCGCGTCATGTGGCGATGATTCCAACAAGTCATGCGTCCGCTCCCAATGGTAAAGGCGAGAAGGGCCAGTCCGATCGGCCACCAGATCACGAAGCCGATGATCGTCAACGCGATCCAGGCGGCGGTTCCAAGTTCGTCGAGTTTGCTGACGATGGGCATGGGGGCCTCACGGGTGTGATACGACGGAGGAAAGGCACGCCAAGCGGCCTCGCGGGGGTAACTCGATGGTCCAGTCAGCGACATCGGGGTCTCGTTTGTGAATGTAAATTACATTTACATAGATATCACGCTCTCCATACCTGTCAAGAATAACCGGACGGCGTTCATTTCGAGCAGGTGCGTTGTCTCGTCGCTCCTTGGTCCAATGGCGATAGCGCTCTCAGGATTCCCGCGGGATTCCCGCGGGGAAGCCGTAAAGCAGCCGATCCGCGGCTCCCAGACGCGATCGCTTGAGGTTGAATCGATCGCGCTCTTTACCTCCTTGTTTGGTCGCATGATCTTTTCAGATCATGCTTTAACGGCGTCGCCTATGATCCTTCCGCTACTTACTTGGCAGGGCAGCCCTCCGCCGCCGTCTGCCTATGACGGCTTGGGTCCCGGCGAATCCGTCGCTCCGGGCAGCTGCAGGCCAAGACCCTGTAGATAGACAAGGACACCGGCTTCCAACAGGTCCTCGGGCGTCATCGGCAACGGGCGGCGCGCGGCGTCGCCGCGTCCGAACAGCGAGGCGATGCCATGCGCCATCGCCCAGAGGTGCAAAGCCAGCATTAGGGCTGGCGGGCGGGTCTTGGCGGGCATATCAACGATCAAAGCTTCCGCCGCCAGGCGCAGAATGGCGAAGGCACGGTCGCCCGCCACCTGCAGGTCCGCGTTGGTGTCAGCCGCAACGCCAGCTTCGAACATCGCAGAATAATAGGCGGGCGAGGTGCGGGCGAAGGCGAGATAGGCTTTGCCGAGCCGGTCGAGCGCCGCCATCGCATTGGGCCGGCCGTTGTCCCAGGCCCGCGCCAGCGCTTGCTCGAAGGCCGCGAAGCCGCGGTGTGCGACATTTGCCAGCAGTTCCTCACGGTCGCGGAAATGCCGGTAGGGCGCGGCCGGGCTGACGCCGGCCCAGCGTGCCGCTTCGGCAAACGTGAAGCCGGCCGGCCCCTTTTGCGCGATCAGTTCGAGCGCCGCCCGGATCAGTGCCTCTTTCAGGTTGCCGTGGTGATAACCACGGGGACCGCCCGGACCTTGCTTCGACCAGCTCATGTGAAATGTGTTTACATCACCGCAGGCGGCGCGTCGATAGCCGCCGCAGCGAAGCTTAGGAACGCAACAGCGTCCCTGCCCTGCCGTAGACGCAGGCTGTGATCACGGCATCGGCGCCAGCGTCGTCATATCCTGATCTGCCTTCATGGCGATCCGCAGCGGTTTGGGGATCGGGCGCGGCCGGCCGCGCGACACGAAGGCAACGCGGACCTGCGCATCGACGAGGACCCCCTCGCCGCGCATCACCGTCTGCCGCAGCAGGATGGAGGCCCCGCGCACATCGAGCGGCTCGGTGACAATGTCGAGAATGTCGTCCATATGGGCGGGCTTAAGAAAGTCGAGCGTCATCGACCGGACAACGAAGCCGAACCCCGGCGCCTCGCGTTCCACTGCCTCCACCAGGCCGCGCTGATCGGCGCCGAGCAAGCGCAGATAATTGGTGCGCCCGCGCTCCATGAAGCGGATGAAGCTGGCGTGATAGACGATGCCGGCACAGTCGGTGTCCTCGTAATAGATGCGCACCGCGAGGTGGTGCCGGCCATCGCGGATTTCACCATCGAGCCGATGATCGATCATAACGATATCGCGGGAAATCGTTGCCGCGCCCCATCGAATTTACTGCAGCCACTGTGGCGCAGCTTGCGGACGGAAATGCGACCGGAGCGCCGATCGTTGCGCAAAATCCGCATGTGTTGTCTGCATGTGTGATCTGCGCAGGCGGTCCTGCGCGTGCGCCAAGCGTGAAGAGACTCTGCGCAAGCACCGCGCTCACGACGCCTAATGCTTGGTCAAATCAGCCTCGACCAGCGCCCGCAGCTCGGCCGTCACCTG
Source organism: uncultured Rhodoplanes sp. (assembly GCA_964616635.1). Lineage (GTDB taxonomy): Bacteria > Pseudomonadota > Alphaproteobacteria > Rhizobiales > Xanthobacteraceae > Rhodoplanes. The sequence goes on from CAZTTL010000050.1 coordinate 12,632, forward strand.
CGGCTCGACGCCGAACCATAACGAAAAACCACGCACCGCCTGATGCAGCAGCATACCGAGCCCGTCGGCCCGGCGCAGGCCGCGCTCCCGCGCGGCGGCGAGCAGCCCGGTTTCGAGCGGCACATAGACGAGATCAGTCACCACCGCATCGTCCGGCAAGCGGTCAAGCGCGATGGCAAGCGGCGGCTGGCCGGCCATGCCGAGCGTTGTCGTGTTCACCAGCAGGCGGGTCGCGCCGAGGTGCTCCCCTACCGCCTCCCAGGTTATCGCCTGCGCGGCCGGTGAGAATGCGGCGGCCAGCGCCTCCCCGCGTGCCAGCGTCCGGTTGGCGATGAGAATCCGCGGAACGCCGCGCTCGATGAGGCCGAATACGACCGCACGCGCCGCGCCGCCAGCGCCAAGCACGAGCGCCGTCTTGATCCCGGCATCCCAGCCCGGTGCCGCCGCGTCGAGATTGGCGATGAACCCTTCGGCATCGGTGTTGGTGGAGCGTAAGATTCCGTCATCGAGCCACAGCGTGTTGGCGGCGCCGATCGCCTGCGCGCGGGCATCGGGCTGCGACAGCGCGAGCGCCGCCGCCTTGTGTGGCAGCGTAATATTGGCGCCGACATAGCCGTGTGCTGCCAAGTTTTGCACGAAGTCCGCGAATCGCTCGGGCGGCACCGCCTCGGCGCGATAGTCGCCGGCGATGCCGTGCATCTTGAGCCAGTAGCGATGGATCAGCGGCGAACGCGAATGCGCCGCCGGCCATCCGATGACACAGGCCGCGCGCCCGCCCGGGTCCGGCGCGCTCACGGCTCGTCAACGACCGTGTTGCGCAATGTGCCGATCTCCGCAACCGAGGTCTCGATCACGTCACCCAGCTTGAGCAGACGCAGCGGGTCGGAACGCTCGGCGGCGCCGATTGTCGTGCCCGTCAAAATCACGTCGCCCGGCTCCAGGGTGATAAAGACGCTGATGAAGCTGATCAGCTCGGCGAAGGAAAACGGCAGCGCCGCCGTCGTGTGGTCGCGCCACACCTCGCCATTGATGCGTGAGATGAGCCGCAGCGGCCGGCTCATGTCGACCTCCTCGACCGTCGTAATCCAAGGGCCGAGGCTGCCCGAAGCATCGAAATTCTTGGCCGCCGTGATCGTATGCCAGCCGCGCGGCAGAAATCCGTGCACGGTGCCGGTGTGGCACAGCGTGTAGCCGGCGAGGATGTCGAGCGCCCGCTCCGGCGGCACGCGGCGGCCGGTCTCTCCGATCACCAGCGCGATCTCGCCTTCGCAATCGATCTCGCGCCACTCGCGCGGCCGCAGGATCGGCTGGCCGTGCCCAACGAATGATCCCGGCACGCGCAGAAACAGATTGGGAAAGCGCCCGACATCCGCCCGCTTATCGCCGCTGCCGTCGCTCAGATTCGCGCCGACACAGACGATCTTGTCCGGGCGCAGGATCGGTCGCAGCAGCTCGACCTCGGTCAGCGCATAATCGGGGCGCACCCCGGCAAGTCCTGCCTTGACCTCCGCAAGCGCACCCTCACGCAAGACGTCCAGCAGGCTCGCGAAGCGCGGCGCGAACCGCAATCGAATATCGACAACACCGTTTCCGACGACCGCGCCGAATCCCGACCGGCCGCGGGTGACATAGCTCGCCAGCCGCATGAGTCTTTACCCCCGAATCGCTTTGTCCCTCCGAATCGGCCCCCATCATGGGCTTTCTTGGCGATCCCCTTCAAGGATTGGTGCCAGCAAGAGGCGGCGAAAGTTTGCCGGAGCCGAGCAGCCGTAGTCGAGTGCCGGCGTTCCCGACTGTTTCGCTCTTGAACCGCCGCGCGAGCGCCGCTGACGAATGCAATCCTACTCGGCAGGAACCGGCGCCGGTGCTCGGATACTGCGCAGCTCGCCCATGGCCTGGCGAATCACGAGGACCGCCCCCTGGAGCGCCAGCGCTGCCATGATGGCGGCCACCACCATATCCGGCCAGCCGGCTCTGGAGCCGAACACGCCAAGCGCCGCCACGAGCACCGCGAGATTGCCGAGCACATCGTTGCGCGTGCAAATCCAGGCTGAGCGCATATTGGCGTCACCGGCGCGGAACGCCCAGAGCAGCGCAAACGAGGCAGCATTGGCGATAAGCGCTGCAATCCCGATCGCACCCATCGTGAAGGCGTTGGGGAGCGTGCCGTGCCAAGCGTGCCAGGCGATCACGACCAGCACCCACAGGCCGAAAGCGCCCATGCTTGCGCCCTTGAGGAGCGCGGCCGACGCGCGGTAGCGCAAGGCCTTGCCGATCACGAACAGGCTGATCGCATAGCCTGCGGCATCGCCGAGAAAATCGAGCGCGTCGGCCTGCAGGGAAGCCGATCCCGCGGCGAGACCGGCCCCGATCTCGACCGCGAACATCGCCGCATTGATCACCAGCACGGCCACCAAGACGCGCCGGTAGGACGCATCGCGCATACGTTCAGACCCGTGATCATGACTGCAGCAATCGGCGCCCATGCGGCCTCCCGTGATCCGTGCGATATAGGCGGCCGGCTCGGCGTTATACAATCACGAATGACTGGCGCGCGGGACCTCCCCGACGCGACGTGGAGGCATTGCTAAAAAAGAACTGCCATGAAAGCGCTCTTCATCGATTGCAACGACCAGTTCGCTCCGGTCTTCGCGCGCGTGCGCCGCGCCGACGATCCGATGATCGATGTGAACCTGTCTGCTTTCACGAGCGCCGACCTTCCGCGTCTGCTTGATGGCGTCGCCGTCTGTCTTGACGATCACTCTTATCTTCCCACCGAAGCGATCGCGCGATGCCGCGACCTGCGCCATGTGGTTTTTCTCGGCACCGGCGCGGCGAGCTACATGGATGTCGCGGCGCTGCGCGAACTCGACATCACCGTGCATACGATCAAGGGCTATGGCGACACCGCCGTCGCCGAACACACGATCGCGCTGATATTCGCCTGCGCCCGCGACCTCGTGATGATGGACCGCCAAGTGCGTGCCGGAACCTGGCAGCCGCTCGAGGGCATGCAGCTTCGCGGCAAGACGCTCGGCATTGTCGGGTTGGGCGGCATCGGGCGCGAGGTCGCACGGATCGCAAGCGGCATCGGAATGAAGGTGATCGCCTCGAACCGTACGGCACGACCCGATGCCGGTGTTGCGCTGGTCGCGCTCGATGCGCTGCTCGCGCACGCCGACGTCATCTCGTTGCACCTCGCCTTGACCGACGAGACCCGTTGCCTGCTCGATGCCCAGCGCCTCGCGCGCATCAAGCCGGGCGCGATTCTGGTCAACACCGCGCGCGGCGGTCTCGTCGACGAAGCGGCGCTGATCGCGGCGCTTGCGAGCGGACGGCTGCGCCATGCCGGGCTCGACGTGTTCCATGACGAGCCGCTGCGGCCCGATCATCCGCTGGCGAAGCTGCCCAATGTGACGCTCTCGGCCCACGCCGCCTTCCGCACCCGCGAAGCCTCCGAGACGCTGATCCGGCGCGCGATCGACATTGTCGGTGCCATCGTCCGATCGAATGGCGGCGGGCGCTGACACGCTGGCTTGCGTGTGCGCGCAATCCCAGCGGCCGCCGAAAAACCTCACTGCCCGGCGCCGGGATCACCCTTGAAGCCGGCGGCGGCAATGCCGGCCAACGCGCATTCCTCGTCGCGATCCGAGAGGTCGCCGGACACGCCGACCGCGCCGATGATTTGCCCGCCAGCGTCGCGGATCAGCACACCGCCGGGAACCGGAATGAGGCGCCCGCCGCTCGCGGTTGCCAGTGCGCCCATGAACACCGGATTGGCGGCGGCGCGCACCGCGATCTGGCGCGAGCCGAAACCCATGCCGAGCGCGCCCCAGGCTTTGCCGAAGGCAATCTCGAACCGCATGATCGAGGC
>CAZTTL010000051.1:0-9813 GCA_964616635.1 uncultured Rhodoplanes sp.
GCGCCAGGCCGACGGCGCCGTCGTCGCCACCTACGGCGAGACCACGGTGCTCGCGACCGTCGTCGCTGAGAAAGAACCGCGACCCGGCATCGATTTCCTGCCGCTCACCTGCAATTACCAGGAGAAGACCTACGCCGCCGGCCGCATTCCCGGCGGCTTCTTCAAGCGCGAAGGCCGTCCGAGCGAGCGCGAAACGCTCACTTCGCGCCTGATCGATCGGCCGATCCGGCCGCTATTCGCCGATGGCTGGCGCTGCGATACCCAGGTGATCGCGACCGTGCTGTCGCATGACCTCGAAAACGATCCCGACATCGTTGCGATGGTTGCTTCTTCCGCGGCGCTGACACTGTCGGGCGCGCCCTTCATGGGGCCGATCGGGGCAGCGCGCGTCGGCTTCATCAACAACGAATATGTGCTCAACCCGCAGATCGACGAGATGCTGGAGAGCCATCTCGATCTCGTCGTCGCCGGCACCCACGACGCGGTGCTGATGGTGGAATCGGAAGCGCGCGAGCTGCCGGAAGAAATCATGCTCGGTGCGGTGATGTTCGGCCATCGCCATTTCCAGCCGGTGATCGATGCGATTATCCGGCTCGCGGAAAAGGCGGCGAAGGAGCCGCGTGAGCTCGTCACCGGCGACAACAGCGCGCTCGAAAAGGAAATGCTCGGCGTGATCGAGCAGGACCTGCGCGCGGCCTATGCGATCGCGCAGAAGCAGGAGCGGCACAAGGCGGTCGAGGCCGCCAAGGCCAGGGTCAAGGCGCATTTCTTCCTGGCGGGGCTCGAGCCGATCTACCAGGAGCATCACGTCTTCGGCGTGTTCAAGGAGCTCGAGGCCAAGATCGTGCGCTGGAACATTCTTGATACCGGGCGCCGCATTGATGCGCGCGACGTGAAGACCGTGCGCCCGATCGTCGCCGAAGTCGGCGTGCTGCCGCGCGCCCACGGTTCGGCGCTGTTCACCCGCGGCGAGACGCAGGCGCTCGTCGTCGCCACGCTCGGCACCGGCGAGGACGAGCAGTTCATCGATGCACTTGAAGGCACCTACAAGGAGACCTTCATGCTGCATTACAATTTTCCGCCGTTCTCGGTCGGCGAGACCGGTCGGCTCGGCTCGCCCGGTCGGCGCGAGGTCGGCCACGGCAAGCTCGCCTGGCGCGCGGTGCATCCGGTGCTGCCGCTGCATCACGAATTTCCCTACACCATCCGCGTGGTCTCCGAGATCACCGAATCGAACGGCTCCTCGTCGATGGCGACGGTGTGCGGCACCTCGCTGGCGCTGATGGATGCCGGCGTGCCGCTGCGGGCGCCGATCGCCGGCATCGCCATGGGGCTGATCCTGGAAGGCGAGCGCTTCGCCGTGCTTTCCGACATTCTCGGCGACGAGGACCATCTCGGCGACATGGACTTCAAGGTCGCGGGCACCGAGAAGGGCGTCACCTCGCTGCAGATGGACATCAAGATTGCCGGCATCACCGAGCAGATCATGCGCGTCGCCCTCGACCAGGCGAAGGACGGACGCATGCACATTCTCGGCGAAATGTCGAAGGCGCTCGGCCAGCACCGCGACCAGCTCGGTGAGCACGCGCCGCGCATCGAGGTGTTCTCGATCCCGCCGGACAAAATCCGCGAGGTGATCGGCTCCGGCGGTAAAGTAATCCGCGAGATCGTGGAAAAGACCGGCGCCAAGATTGATATTTCCGACGACGGTACGGTGAAGGTTGCGTCGGCGAAAGCCGAGTCGATCCGCGCCGCCATCATCTGGATCAAGTCGATCGCCTCCGAGCCCGAGGTCGGCCACATCTACGAGGGCACAGTCGTCAAAGTGATGGACTTTGGCGCCTTCGTGAACTTCTTCGGCTCGCGCGACGGGCTCGTGCATATCAGCCAGCTGGCGCCGCGCCGGGTGCAGAAGGTCACCGACGTCGTCAAGGAAGGCGACAAGGTCAAGGTGAAGCTGCTCGGCTTCGACGAGCGCGGCAAGGTGCGCCTGTCGATGAAGATCGTCGATCAGCAGACCGGCGAAGAGATCAAGACGGAAGGCGGCGACCAGCCGGAAGGCGGCCGCGAGCCGCGCGAGCCCCGGGCGCCGCGCGAAGCCGCCGGCGGGGAGTAGGCGCCGCAAGCAATGCCAGCGGCGGAACCATCGTCTCGCGCAGGGTCATGCCGAAAGGCTCGCGAGGCATGGAGGCAGCCGGCCGCCAACGCTTGTTTGTCTAGCAAGCTCTGGAGCGAATTCCGTTCAGGTGGAATCGGAATTCGCTCTATTTCTCTTTGAGTGATCGCATTTTCTGCGGCGAACCGGTGTCCACTTCGCCGGAAAATGCTCTAACGGCCAAGATCGAGCGGCCGTTTGCCGCCCGATCCTGCCAGCTCTTTGGCGTTCAAGAGACCGAGTATTCCTGCGACTTGAACGAGAGCCCTTTGACCGCCTCAGGAGCGTCGGCGAGCTTTCTGATATTCGCCCAGGTCTGCTTATAGTTCGGAATGATGAACTCGTTCACACCTTTGGAAACGACGTTGCCCTGCACCCCCATCGGATTGGCGAACAGCATGAAGGTCTGGTTCCGCTTCGCTCGCGGCGAAGGGTAGATCATTGCCTGCGTCGCGCCGTTTTCGTTGAAAACCTCGACCAGATCGCCGGCCTTGACGTTGAGCTCCGCCATGTCCTGCGGGTTCATCTCGATGAACGGGAACGGATAGCGGTCCATCACGAACTCATTCTTCTGATCGAGATAGGCGCTCTGCCAGACGTGGTTCGTGCGCCCATTGTTGACGAGGAAGCGGAATTTCTTCGATTCCTCTTCCTTGCCGGGGGCCTGCAGCCCACGCCACTTGGTCTCATGGAAGACGGCCTTGCCGTCCTTGGTGTTGAACTTGCCGTCGGCATAAAGGCGTTTTGTGCCGACAACCTTGCCGTCCTTGAAGTCGACGGCGGGCTCCTGGAAGCCGTTAGTCCCCATCGCGCGCAGCCGGGCATAGGTGACGAACTCGCCGCCCGTTCCGTGTTTGTGGTAACCGTCCATGAAGGCGTCTTCTTCGGTCTTCCAGTCGAAGCCGGAAAAGTGCGCCGCCACGTCGTTCTTGCCCTGCTCGCGGAAAACACGCTCCATGTGGTTGGCGATACGCGCCGCAATCAGGCAGTCGGGCATCGCGCCACCTGGCGGGTCCATGTAACGCTCGGTCAGACGCATGCGCCGCTCGCCATTCATCGAGGTGAGGTTCATCTCGCCTGAAGTCGCGGCGGGGAGCCAGACGTGGCAGGCCTGCCCGATCTTAGTCGGGATGATGTCAACGTCGACCGCGAACAGACCGCCGTTCCGGATCGCCTCCATGATGGCCGCGACCATCGCCGGCCGATCGCCGTAAGGCACAGCGGACATGGCGTCCTTCACCAGGTCGGTGCGCCGCTTATAGACGCGCTTGAACTCATCCGCGTTGAGCGTCGTTTTGTAGTGATCGCAGCCCCAGATGTGGTGGACGCCGCCCTTGCCGCCGATCAGGAGCTGGTCGACATAGGGCGCGGGCCGGCCGATAAAACCATCCGATGGCCGCGAATAGCCCTCCTGATGTCCGCCGAGACGGACGCATCCGCCGCCCGGACGCCCGATATTTCCGGTCGCGAGCGCAACGTTCACCAGCGCGCCGTTGGTGCGATAATTGTCGTTGCCCCAGATCAGCCCCTTTTCGTAGGCGAACATCGTGCGCCGCCGCGCGTTGCCTTGTTTCGGCCGCGCGATCCATTCTGCCGACTTACGAATTTCGTCGGGCGTAAGACCGGTGATCCGCGCTGCCTCTTCAACGCTCGTCTTGTTGGCCGCGAGCGCCTTGCTGAAGTCCTTGGTCGAGGCCTCGATGAAGGCCTTGTCGGTCCAGCCTTTGTCGGCGATGTAGGTAAGCCACGCGTTGAACAGCGCGAGGTCGGTGCCGGAGTTGATGGCAAGGTGCATGACCCGATCCTTGCCTGCCTCGACCTCGCAGGCGTTGATCGTCACCGTGCGACGCGGATCGACGATGATGATCCGGCCCGGCTCATGCGCCTCGTTGGGCAGCTCGCGCTTCTTCTTGTCCACCGAGGTGCCGCGCAGGTTGGGCACCCAGTGCGCGAGGAAATAGTTCGTCTGCGTCTCCAGCGGATTGGCGCCGACCACGACGATCGTGTCGGCGAGCTCCGCGTCCTCGTAACAGTTGTTGAGCTCGCCGACGCCCATGTCGCGGGTGGCATGGACCTCCGAGTTGTAGGCAGGCCGATTGTGAATGCGGATGTTCTTCACCTTCATGGCGCCGAAATACAGCTTTCCGGTGCCCCAGGTGTTCTCGTAGCCGCCGCCGGCTCCGCCGTGGTCAAAGGCGGACACGAACAGCCCATCCTCGCCTTGCTCGTTGATCACCGCTACGGTGACGCGCGCGACGAGGTCGAGCGCATCCTCCCAGCTTGTCGGCTGCATCTGGCCGTAACGCCACACCGTTGGATCGGTAAGACGTTGCTGCTGCGTCTGGCGCACCGGCGAGAAGGACATCTCCGCTATGCGGGCGCCGCGGATCGAGCCGAGGCCACCGTTCACAACGCAGTGCTTGTCCGGCTTGATGACGGCGTGAACGTCTTTCCCATTCTGCCGGACGATGTTGTACATCGACGGCGAATACCACGCCTCGGTTTCGGCGCCTTGCTGTTTGGCGAGGTTGACCTTGAATATGTTATCTGCAGGATTGGTGGTCCCTTGCCGGTCAATGTCCCAAGTGTAGGCCTTGTAGCCGCATCCGACGATGCAGTAGTGGCAGACGACGTTATGTTCCGTCGCGTCCACGGGGATGATCGGAAGGCGACCGGTCTGTCGCTTGTAAGCCATCGTGTGATCCTCCCTCAGAGCACGTTTGAAAGGCGGCCATAAAGCAGTTCATCCACGCCGTCGGCGTAGATGTCGCCATTCGAGTCCACCCTCAGCGCGTATTGCGGGAGATTCTGTGTGGCATGGCCCCAAGTCTCCTGGCCGCCGGCCTCGCAGTCGAAGATTGAATAGTGCCCCGGGCAGTTCAGCGTGCGCGTGCCTGCGCTGTAGTTGAGCGGGTAGCCCTTGTGCGGGCAGATAGTCGTAAAGCCGACGATATCGCCGTCCGCTCCGACCCCGCCCGGGACTTTTTTTCCGAGTTTGATGAGAACACCCGGCGCGTCTGCGTCAGGATAGCTTACAGACAACGGTTCGTTGAGCTTGAGGTCCTTGACGTTGCCGAGCCTCGCCGACGGATAGACGACGCGGGCCGCCGGCACGGCGGCCTTGGCTTCGCCGGCCGGGATTGCTGCGGCAGCCGCGGCTCCGGCAGCCGCCATTCCGGCGCCGGACAAGAACCGGCGACGGCCGGCATCGATTAACCGATCACAGCGCTTCATTGGGCATCCTCCAAATTTTCACATAGGCGCCGGCGAGACGTCATGCGCTTCATCGAGGCCGAGCGCTTCGACTGCGCGCGTTGACGCTCCACTCGGCGGGTCACCCGCGGCGCCGTTATGCTTTGGTGACAACCGCCTCTGTCCAACAAATCGATGCAAACCCGTGATCACGCATTCTCGTCGCCAGGGCGCCTCGTTGACGAGCTCGCGTGTTCGCGCCGGCAATTCGGCGGGGCCTGTCTTGCTAAGCGCAGCTATGTGTTGATTGATTGCGCCGCTGGTAACGGCAACGCGTGCAGCTCCATCGCCATCGATGAAGGCATTGCGGAAGTGCGACCGGCGCGCATCAAGCCGCCACATGGCAATGGCTTTCTGAAGGTTCGGTGCTACGAAACGTTCAAATTCGAACTTTGTTCCAACCGGCCGCCGGGTAGTGGGTGACCCACTACCCGGCGGCCGCAAACTTACAGGCCCTGTGAAGTTCCGCTTGTTGCAGCGCAAGAAGAAGACCACCGCCGCTCGATTGGCGGTTCGCGTTCGCCCTAAGCTGGTTCGCCGCGCGGCTGACGACGGTGCTACTCCCGACCTGTCGGTCGGCGTCCAGCTGCAGCCGCGCGCCAGCGCTCGGTATTTCTCGCGCATCAGCGCATCGGTGTTTTGCGTCAGCGTACTCATCCCATTTCTGCCACCGTACCGACGGCGCATCATAGCGCCCGCTCGTACCAGACTTTGCTGCGCATCGTCATATGCACGACCGAAAGCATGACCGGCACTTCGACCAGAACGCCGACCACGGTCGCGAGCGCAGCGCCGGAATTGAAGCCGAACAGCACGATCGCGGTCGCAACCGCGAGCTCGAAGAAATTGCTGGCGCCGATCAGCGCCGATGGGGCGGCGACGCAGTGGGCAACGCCGAACTGGCGATTGAGCAGATAAGCGAGGCCGGCGTTGAAATAGACCTGGATCAGGATCGGCACCGCAAGCATCGCAATGATCAGCGGCTGATTGAGGATTTGCTCGCCCTGAAAGCCGAACAGCAGCACCAGCGTTGCCAGCAATGCGAGAAGCGAGACCGGTTGCAGCGTCTCCAATGTGTGCGCAAGCGCGTCCGCGCCCCGCCGCAGCAACAATGTGCGCCAGAGCTGGGCGATGATGACCGGGATGACGATGAACATCACCACCGAGATCACCAGCGTCTCCCACGGCACCACGATCGCGGAGAGACCGAGCAGCAATCCGACGATGGGCGCGAACGCGATCACCATGATGGTGTCGTTGAGCGCGACCTGGGACAGCGTGAAATGCGGCTCGCCATCGCACAGATTCGACCACACGAACACCATCGCCGTGCATGGGGCGGCGGCGAGAATGATCAGGCCGGCAATGTAGCTGTCGATCTGGTTGGCCGGCAGCCAGGGCCGGAACAGGAGCCCGACGAACAGCCAGCCCAGAAGCGCCATCGAGAATGGCTTCACCGCCCAGTTGATAAACAGCGTCACGGCGATGCCGCGCCAGTGCTCGCCGACCTGATGCAGCGCGCCGATATCGATCTTCAGCAGCATCGGAATGATCATCAGCCAGATCAGCACGGCGACTGGCAGGTTGACCTGCGCGATTTCGAGGCGGCCAATGGTTTGGAACGGCGCCGGGAACCAATGCCCGAGTGCGATGCCGGCGATGATGCAGAGCGCCACCCAGACGGTCAGGTAGCGCTCGAACAGGCCGAGCGCCGGGCGGGGTTTTGCGGCCATGACGGCGCGCGCGCGGGCGGCAACGGCAGTTTCTTCACCCGTCATCACAAACCTCATGCGGGTTCGGAAGAACGATCTTCTCCACCTGAATGCGCCGCTCAGCCCGCAGCGGCAGGCGCGCGCGCATCGCGGGTGCGGCCGATATCGTCGAGCCGCTTCTGCAGGCTCATGGCGTCGAGCGAGACAATCGGCAGGCTGACGAAGATCGAGAGCCGGTTGTTGAGCATGCGGTGGGTGTCGTTGAACGCCGCGGCGATCTCGGCTTCGGAGCCGGTCACCGCTGCGGGATCGGGGACGCCCCAATGCGCCGTCATCGGTTGTCCCGGCCAGACTGGGCAAACCTCGCCGGCGGCGTTGTCGCAGACGGTGAAAACGAAATCGAGCTCGACCGCCGAGGGCGTGGCGAACTCCGACCAGGATTTCGAGCGCAGCCCGTCGGTCGGGTAGTTGAGCCGCTTCAACAGCGCGAGCGCATAAGGATTGACGCGGCCGGTCGGATGGCTGCCGGCGCTATAGGCCTTGAAGCGCCCTGTCCCGACGCGGTTGAGGATGCACTCCGCGATGATGCTGCGGGCGGAGTTTCCCGTGCACAAGAACAGAACATTGAAAATCTTCGGACTGTCGGACATGGTGCACTCCTCAGTATATTGCGCTCAGGGCTTGTCGCGAGCGTCCGCTCAGCGCAGCAGGCAGGGGGACGTAGCCAAGCTTGGCGCTGAAAGCCTGCCCGTCGGTGAGACCCCAACTGACGAACTCTTTGAGCGCGGCGCCCTTCGCCGGATTGCGGTAACGCTCGTGCAGCGCAAGCCAACTCAAGGTGATGATCGGGTAGGAGTCGTCACCCTCAGGATCGGCCAGGTATGTTCGCAAATCATCGGGCACCTCATCGCCGGCTGCAGCCATTGTCGCTTTGGCCGCTGACTCAGTCGGCGCTATGAATTTCCCAGCCTTATTTTCGAGGATCGCCATAGGAAGTCTGAGCCGTGCGGCGAAGCCGTATTCCACGTAGCCGATCGCGCCGTCGGAAATCTTGATAAGTTGAGCTACGCCTTCGTTTCCGCGGGCGAGCATAGCCTTTCGCCAATCGATCAGCTTCCCCACTCCGAGGCCGCTGTCGCGCCAGTTGCGATCGATCTCAGCGAGATGACGGGTCAGCGCAAATGTCGTCCCGCTGCTGTCCAGCCGGGCCGCCACAACGATCCAGCGATGCGGAAGACGGACGTTTGGGTTAGCTGACTGAATGCGAGGATCGTCCCAATACCTGACATTGCCAGCGAGGATCTCAGGGTAGAAATCCCGCGGCAGCCGCAGTTCACCCTTGAAGCCGGCCAAATTGTAGGCAAGAACAATCATCCCAGCCGTCGAGGCAATCTGCAGCACGCGGTCTTGCGCCTTCGAAGCTTCCTTATCGGTTAGCGGCACATCGGTGCCGGCGAAGTCGGTGGACCCAGTGATGAACCGGTTGATCCCCTCACCGCTGCCCACCGCGGCATAGCTGATCGCGACGTTCGGCTTGTTCTTCGTCCAGGCCTTGATCCAGGCGTCGTAAAGCGGCGCGGCGAAGGTCGAACCGGCCCCCAGGATCAGCGTCCTCTCGGCCGCGGTTTGCGCATGAGCCCCGCCTGCTCCAAATAGCGGGAGCGTCGCGGAGCATAAGGCTGCGGTCATCGCAAGAGTGATCATTGAGGAAAGACGCCGCATAACAAGCTCTCCCGGTCCTGCGTCCCATGAACGTTTTCTGCGACAGCATGCATAAGACGTGAAAAGGCCGATTTACCGAACCCGCTGTCCGGCAGCATCGATAACGCCTTCGCCGTCTTCCTTGCTGAATGCGCCCTTCTGTGGGCTCGGTAAAATATCAAGCACGGTTTCTGATGGCCGGCAAAGTTTGACCCCCAACGGCGTCACAACAATCGGTCGGTTGATCAGGAGCGGGTCCTCGACCATCAGGGAGATCAACGCGTCGGCGGAGAATTTCGGATCGTCGAGACCGCGCGCGTCATACGACGTGCCGTTGCGCCGTAGGAGATCCTGCGGCGCAATTCCCATACGCCGGATCAGAAGCTCGTCCCGCGTCGGCGGTGCTTTCAGGTACTCGATGATTCTTGGCTCCTCACCGGAGTTTCGAATGAGCGCGAGCACGTTTCGCGACGTTCCGCAGGCGGGGTTGTGATAGATCGTGATCGTCACGACAGCTTCCTCCGCTGGCATAGCCGCAGATTTCCGGATGGCCGCCACAGCAGTCGTCGGTGAGGAAGGTGACGAGCGCGCGCGTGCCCTTAACATCGACGGCATAGAAGATGCGCCGGTCGACCCGCCACGACCGCAGCAGCCCGGCGCGCTCGAGATGCGCCAGGTGGTGCGAGAGCGTCGACGGCGGGATTGCGAGCCGGTGCGCAATCTCGCCGGCGGTGAGCCCGCCCGCACCCTCGGAGATCATCAGCCGGAACACCGCAAGCCGGTGCTCCTGCGCCAGCGCGGCAAAGGCTTCAACAGCGCGTCTAATTTCCATTATTCTAATATTGTAGAAGCATCAAACGAAGTCAATCGACGACGTTCGAGCTGCGGCTCCTTGCCGCGACGGTTCGGCTCATTTCTACAATGGGTCACAGAACGAACCCGCTACCGCGGGAGCGGGCTGCGCGCGGGCGGGGCAGATGGCGAGGGCCGCGC
>CAZTTL010000051.1:9913-12047 GCA_964616635.1 uncultured Rhodoplanes sp.
CGATCGCCTATGAATTCGGCGAACTCGACATGTTGGTCCCGGCCGATGCGGCGACCATTCACAAGAGCCAGGGTTCGGAGTACCCGGCGATCGTCATTCCGCTCCTGACGCAGCATTATCCCGTGCTGCAGCGGAACCTGCTGTACACCGGCGTGACGCGCGGCAAGCGGCTGGTCGTGCTGGTCGGTCTATGTCGGCGAAGCCGTCCACAAGGGCGCAAGCTATGCGGCCGAGCAGGCGCGCATCGTGCGGCTGCTGGTGGAGCGCGTGACCGTCACCGGCGGCGGCTTTGCTCGAGGAAACGCAAATAGCAGACCGCGCGCATTAGGACCAAACGCGCGGGGAAAACTGAGCCAATGATGTGCAGGCGGGCAGGACGCTTCGTGCCCCGCGCTGCTGCGCGGAGCGGCAATCGGGCAAAGACGTTACTTCCGGATCGCAATAGACGCGCTGCTGTCCGTCCTTCTGGGCGACGCGGAACAGCTTGAGGTCGTTTGAGAGATTGCCCTCGATCTCGTTACGGGTCCGATCGCAACGGATGACGATGTGCTTGCTCAAAGCACATTCTCCGTACCGGGAAGACGAGATGGGCAATTCAGTTCCCCGGCGTCGGCCCTGCCTCAGGGCGCGGACCGGAGGCTGGATCGAAGGTCGCGAGTGGTTTTGCGTCTGTCTTCAGACTGGCGAGATAGGACTCGGTAAAGTCCATCTTGATCTCGGTCCATAGCGGCAGGTGATCCGACATCTGCCATGTGCGCCATCTTCTGTAGGCCTTAATGTCCGTCTTGGCGACCTTCCCAGTCTTGGTCTTTGTCGGCATCAAGGGCTTGTATGCCTCATAGTCCAAATCGTCCCGGAACACATAGTCCTGCCAGCGAAAGCAACCGGCGTTCCTGATCTCCACCAGCTTGTTTTGAGTTCGGAGCGCGATCTGGTCGTAATGGTTGGCGCTCGCCAGCGCCGTCGGCTTGCGCAATGCGGCGGGCACTTCGAAGCCGCCGCCCAGAAGCGCGTTCATGGTCGGATCGGCCGGTTTCAGGATATTGAAATCGCCGAGCAAGATGTATGTTTCGCCGTCCTTCTTCTGTCGCTTGGTAAAGAACGCTGCGATATCGGCGATCTCACGTTTGCGCTGGGCGGTGTCCTGCGCACTGCCGTAGTAAATATGCACGGTGCAGATATTGAACTTGAACCAGCCGGCCTGGAAGGCGACGAGGAAAGGTGTGCGGTTGAACTGGATGACTTCCTTGCCCTTCTTCACCGGCAGCACGATCTCGCCCGCAACATGGCGGAAGCGGATTTTGCGCGTATCGAAGACGAATGCGAGCCGCTCCATATTTCCACTTTGGTCGGTAACGATATAGTCCCAACGCGGGCCGAGCAGACGCATGACCTTCTGAAAATCGGTCATGTCCTCGTTGACCTCCTGGACGGCCACGAGATCGAACGCTGAGATCACCTCCGCGATATAGAGCAAGGACTCAGGCAAGCGCGGCGAGGGGTTCAAACGGTGGCTGCCGAAGTCCCGAATATTCCAGGTCGCCAGATGAAATGAGTCCTGCTTGTTGTTGGGTGTGAGGTCCTTGGCAAGACCGGCGCGCAGCGCCAGCAGGCGGTCGATCGCACGGTCTCGCCCCGTGACATCTTTCCAGAACCGCAGCCCCGAATACTGAACCATGGCCGATCCCCTTGTTGATGCAATAGAGCTTATCAGAAACGGAAATGGTCTGCTCGCAAAAGTTGCGAGCGGGGCTCGCTAGGATATTTAAGTTAGGACGTGGGTGAAGCGTTGCGTCGCGTCACTGGCGGATTGGCAGTGTTCGGGGCAGGGAGCAGATTTGACCTCGGCCGGTGAGCGATTGATGTCACCGATCTGCCGGAAGCCTGCCGCGCTTGATGCTCGGGACTGGCGGAAGGAGTGGCCTCGTCCTTTATCGCCAAGGCTAGAAACTGCTCCATGCTTCGAAATCGGACGCACCCGCCTGACAGCATGACCTCTACGGCGCCAGTATCGCTCACCTTGTAAGGAATTCCAGCACATACGCCGTCCGGCTCAAAAGCCGGCCTTTTTGTGCTCAGCGGACGCGGACTTTGTCTGGGCCTCTCATTGATGGGCCTCCCATTGACCGGCCTC
>CAZTTL010000051.1:12147-16384 GCA_964616635.1 uncultured Rhodoplanes sp.
GAGCGCCCGCGGCTTTTTGCGGCGCTAGCAACAACGGCCGATAACAACGACCAGGAAAAAATGATGTCCATAAGCGATCGCTATCGCACAAGGGTCGTTTCCAACGAGTTACTGCTGGGAGATCAAGAAGCCGCTCTTCATGGCCTTTTCGGAGGTCGACGCCGTGGTCAAGACGGTGACCACGCCTCGGCCCCTGCGCTTGCTCTGCGCCCGGCGACCGATGAGCAAAAGCGAAACGCCCCGTGCTGGACCTCGTGATCATGTCCGCATCCGATCAGATCGTACTCATCTGTGACATCGATGGAACGCTTGTTTTCGAAGACAGCGACGTTCAGCCGGGGCTCGCGGAATTCGCCGCGCACATGGCCGAACATCGCGCGAAATTTCTTTTCGCCGTCGCGACGGGCCGCAACCGACAGCTCGCCCTCGATGTCTTCGAGACCCATCGGCTCCCCGCGCCTGACGTCATTATCGCCTCGGTGGGGACAGAGATCTTTTACATGGGTGATTTGCAGCCGGCCACCGATTGGTCCGCCCGCATCAATAGCGGCTGGGAGCCCGGGAAGCTCGCCAGGCTCCATGAGAACGCGCCGGGCCTGTGCCCGCAGGAGCCCGAAAAGCAGGGGCCATTCAAAGTCTCGTTCTATATCGATCCGGATGACTACAAGGTGGAGCTTGTTTTTGCGGCCCTGCGAAGGATGAACGTCCGGGCGAAAGTCGTTCAAAGCCAGGGACGGTTTCTCGACCTTCTGCCCGAGCGCGCCTCGAAAGGCGCCGCCGTCCGCTTTCTCTGCGAAAAGTTTGCGGCGCGACTCGACCGCGCGATCGTCTGCGGCGACTCCGGCAATGACCTCGACATGCTGCTCTGCGGCGCTCGCGGTGTCGTCGTCGGCAACCATGCGCCGGAGCTTGATGCGCTGCGGGACGCGCCGCAGATTTTCTTCAGCGAGCGGTTCGGCGCGGCCGGGGTCCTCGACGGACTTTGCCATCACCTGGGGAATTCCACGATCGACCAGCCTGCGCGCGGCTAGTGTATGTTCGCGGGGCACCGAGAAGCGGCTGGTCTCGTCTCACGGCATGCAGTTCGGGCACGCATGCCCCTGTTTTTTGGCAATTCGGCGAGCCGGTAGGCAATGGAAGCCAACCCTAGCAGACACGACTTTAGGGATGCCTGTGCAGTCCGTACCTGTGCCCGTAACGCGCTTGAAGGCGCGGTTGAAGGCAGCCTCGGACTCATAGCCGACATCGGCGGCAATCGCGGCGAGGCTGTGGTCGCTGTTACGCATCCGTTCGGCCGCCAATTGCATGCGCCAGCCCATCACGTATCCGATCGGAGCCTGGCCCAGGACGGTGTTGAAACGCTCGGCGAGCACTGTCCGCGACACGCCGGTCGCATCCGTTGCCCGACGTGCGGTTCAGCGTCAGGACCCAAGGCAGGAGCCCAGTGTGGTAGTTCCGCTCGCTGGCATCTGTGCGGGGGGCGGCGAGCAATCGCCGTCCGTTCCTACCGCGACAGAATTTTCGGGCGCGACTCTCATGCGGCGCATACGGCGGGCGCAGAGAATTGCGAAGCTGAGTCTGCGCCCGCGCGATGCAGAATGCGTGCTGGCGCGCTCGCGAAGTGTAGGATACCGGCCTGCGCGAAGCGTTGCAGCATCTCCCAGGCGGCGCGATCAATCATCTCGACCGTTGGCGTGCCGGCCGGGCGTTCCACCGCAAGGCGCGCTCCTTCCGCAGCGATCAAGGACGCATCGCCGTCGAGAACCATGAGCAGGCGGTCAGCGCGCATCTCCGCATGAATGAAGCGGGCGCCATGGCGCGTGCGCATGTCCTCAACCAGTGCCTCCTCCGGCGACAGCACTTTGATTGTGGCGGCTTTGGCCTGCCCCAGCATGGCCTGCATCCGCTCGATCAGGGCAGCGCGCCCGGACGGCATCTTGATTGTCGAGAAATCCCCCGTTCCATCGAGCACGCCGTCGGCAAGCGTCTGCTTATGAGCGAGCAGATGCAGGATTGAATGCTCGATCGAATCCTCAGTCACGAAATTGACAGCCGTCACTGCCTGCGTCTGCCCTTTGCGCCAAACGCGGCCGATGCGCTGTTCGAGCTTGGCCGGATTCCAGGGCAGGTCGAGATTGATAACGCAGCTCGCCATCTGGAGATTAAGGCCAGTCGCGCCGGCGTCTGACGTCAGAAACAACCGGCACGCCGGGTCCTGCCGGAAGCGGGCGATCTCGGCGCGGCGGCGCAATTGCGGCACGGCGCCGGTATGCCAAGCGCAATCGACGCCGATCTCCGCCGCCAATTCCCGCACGAGATCCAGCATCCTCACCCATTCTGAGAAGACGACGATCTTGCGCTCGCCGTCTTCGAGCAATTCTTCCAGCACGCCTTCCAACTCTTCCAGCTTGGGGCACACCCGGCAGCCCGGATCGAGAATGGCAGGCGTGTCGCAAATCATGCGCATGCAGGCGAGATATTGCTGAAGGCGGTCGAACTCCTCCTTGGTCAGGGGGCGGCGCTCGGCAATGGCGGCGAGCCGGCGCGCCAGATACTCGTAATCGGCGTAGCGCGCAGCCTGCTCCTCCGCCATCGGCACGAAGAAAGTCTTGACCGTGCGGCCGGGAAGTTCCTTCTCCACGTCGGCCTTGCGACGGCGCAGCATGATGTTGGAAAGGCGGCGATGCATCGCGTCGAGATTGCGGTAGCCGACTGGGCGGCCGCGCTCGTCGAGGTCGTAGAAATCGCGGTTGAAGCGGAACAGCGGCCCGAAGATTTCCGGGTCAAGATACTGCACGATCGAATAGGTCTCGTCGATGCGGTTCTCCAGCGGGGTGCCCGTGAGCACGAAGGCGAACGGCGACCTGAGCGACTTGACCTGCCGCGCCGTCTTGGTGTGCCAGTTCTTGATCCGCTGGGCCTCATCGAGGATCACGACGTCAGGCTTCAGAAGCCGGTTGATGTCGTCGGCGTCCCTCACCACCTGCTCGTAGTTGACCAGCGTGAAGAAGACCGGCTCGGAATAGAGCCGCAGCCGCTCGGGACGCAGCCCGGCAATGAAGCGTGCGCTGCGATCGGTGAAGCGAGCGATCTGGTCTTCCCATTCGGCCTTGACCGAAGTGGGCGAGACCACGAGCACGCGTTCGACGCCCTTCCGCTGCGCCAACAACTCACAGGCGGCAATCGCTTGCACGGTCTTGCCAAGGCCCATCTCGTCGGCAAGCAGTGCGCGCTCGTGAAACGCGAGATGCGCCGCGCCCGCTTTCTGATAAGGCAGGAGCGGCAGCTTTACGACATCCCATGATGCACGGCCAGCCTCCACGGCGGCGAGAAATTGCACGCGCGACTTTTCGCGCCGGGCAATTCGCATTTCGCGCTCAAGCCAGGCGCCGAAATGACGCGAGATGCGGACGGACCCGGGTGCAGAAGGCGCGGCTTCAACAAGCGCCTTGATATTCGCGGGGTCGGCTTTCAATGCACGGTCGCGGCCGCAGAATGGGCCAAGAAACGCGCGCGTTTTCGCGTCGGGCGCGGTCCGTGGCCACAGAATTGCTGGCGCTGGCGTTCCCGCCCGGCTGAGAAAAATCTCCACGCGCGCAGGTGTTGCGGAGGCGGCCTTGACGCCCCGAGCGCTGCGCTTTGTTCGGAGCGCCGCCAGAACCCCTTCGATATGCTTGCAAGTGCCAAGCCCGTTGACGCGATGATCGATGCAGCCGCAGGAATTGTTGCGGCCGGCGAGATCGCGGATTTCCACCTCATAGACGTTGCCCGAATTCGAGCGCACGCGGAACGTTCCGAACGGACCTTGCTCCGGTTCCAAAGCCTCAATGCCGGTGATTTCGGTGCGGCCACGCCAGCGCCGCAGATTCAGTTCATCCTCATCGCTGGTCTTCCAGCCAAGAATGGTCGGCTTCTCCAGCACCCTGCGGGCGCGGCGCTTGCTCTGCTGCTTTTTCGCGGGTCGGGCCATGGCCAATGCGTCACGAATCGGTTGAGCAAAGTCGAATCATCCAATATTTCGCTGTCCCAAACCAGGGGCGCGAGCCAACAAGCTGGGGAAGTGTTAGGAAATCCGAGCCTTGCGCAAGTCAATCGGCACCCCTGCTAATCCGCATTAGAAATAACCGAACATGGTTCCGAGTCGATGACCAAGACCAGCGTGATAGCGGCGCTGATGATGCCGACCATGACAATGTCAAAGTAGCTCTGACGTTGGTTTGATCCGCGGAGCGCAAGT
>CAZTTL010000052.1:0-16379 GCA_964616635.1 uncultured Rhodoplanes sp.
GAGCGAATTCCGATTCCGCCGGAACGGAATTCGCTCAGCGCATTTTCCGGCGAAGTGGATACCGGTTTGCCGCAGAAAGTGCGATCACGCAAAGAGAAATAGAGCGAATTCCGATTCCGTCAGGACGGAATTCGCTCAGCGCATTTTCCGGCAAAGTGGACACCGGTTCGCCGCCAGAAAATGCGACCACGCAAAGAGAAATAGAGCGAATTCCGATTCCGCCAGAACGGAATTCGCTCAGCGCATTTTCCGGCGAAGCAGCCCGCGGACTTGATCCGCGGCGACGCCATGCCAGACTGACCTTGAGCGGTCGTCTGTTAGCCGGTCCGCGCGGCAGCGAGGCACGACGTGTGAGCTTCTTCCCTGCACCCGATCCGACACCCGGTGACAAGCGATCCTGCGATGCCATCGAGCAGGTGATCGTCCCGCGCACCGGGGATCTCGGTGGCTTTCTGGTCCGTCGGGCGCTGCCCTCGGCGCGACGTCGCATGGTGGGCCCCTTCATATTCCTCGACGAAATGGGGCCGGCGGAGTTCCGCAGCGGCCAGGGCCTCGACGTGCGGCCGCATCCGCATATCGGGCTAGCCACCGTGACCTACCTGTTCGCCGGCGAAATCATGCATCGCGACAGCCTGGGTTTTGCCGCGGCGATCCGTCCGGGTGAGGTCAACTGGATGACGGCGGGCCACGGCATCGTCCATTCGGAACGCACCGCACCCGATCATCGACGTGAAGGTGAACCACTCCACGGGTTGCAATGCTGGGTCGCCTTGCCGGCCGCGCTGGAGGAGACCGCACCAGCGTTTCTCCATCACGACGCCGCCGACCTGCCGGTGGAGGCCGGCGAAGGCAAGACCGTCCGGCTGATCGCTGGATCGCTGTTCGGCCACACCTCGCCGCTTGCGACGCTGTCGGCGACGCTGTTCGCCGATGTCGTGCTGGAGGCGGGGGCGCGCCTGCCGCTCGATCCAGCGGTCGAGGAATGCGCGACCTATCTGGTCTCCGGCGAAATCGAGATCGCGGGCGACCGTTTTTCCTCCGGCCAGCTTCTGGTATTCCGCCCCGGCGATCGCATTACGGTGACGGCAGTGAGTCCAGCAAGGCTTGCGCTTCTCGGTGGCGCCGCGATGGACGGGCCGCGATATATCTGGTGGAATTTCGTCTCCTCACGCCGTGGCCGTATCGAGGCGGCGAAGGCCGACTGGAAGGCTGGGCGGTTCGACCCGGTCCCGGGCGACAGCGAGTTCACGCCGTTGCCGGAGTGAGATTTACCTTTTAGAGCATTTTCCGGCGAAGTGGACACCGGTTCGCCGCAGAAAATGCGATCACGCAAAGAGAAATAGAGCGAATTCCGATTCCACCTGAACGGGATTCGCTCTAAGGGTCTTCACTTCAGCTTTTCCAGCAGCCGAATCAAAGTCTGCCGCTCAGTGCCGTTGAGCGGCGACAGCGTCTCTTCAGTAATAGCGAAAGCGAGCGTGGCCGCTCTCGCAACCAGCGCGCGACCTTCCTCGGTCAGCGCGATATTGAGCCGCCGTCCATCGTCGGGATCAGGCTCCGCGTTGGTCAGTCCGCGCACGCTCAGCCGGTCGACCACGCCCTTGATCGTCGCCGCGTCCATCGCCGTGAGGCGGCCGAGATGATTCTGCGAGAGCGGCCCCCTCTCATCGAGCCTGGCGAGCGCCGCCCATTGGGTCGGCGTCAAGCCTTCGATCATGCGCTCGGCAAAGATCGTCGTGTGACGCTGATTGACCTGGCGCAGGAGAAAGCCGACCTGCTCGTCGAGGATATAGCGAAGCGGATGGTCAGCCGGAGTCATTGTATCCTCGGGCATATCGTTTGTCGTATCCGCTGTCGGACTGGTCTTGTTGACGCGTGACCCGCGCGAATGTGTACGCCGCATCCGGCCTTTATATCAGACTGCCAGATAGGCGTCGCGTATTTCCGGATTGGCTTCGAGCTCAGCGATGGTACCCGTATAGCGAATGCGGCCCTTTTCGATGATCACCGCCCGGTCGGAGATCAGGCGGGCGAAGCGCAGGTTCTGCTCGGAGATCACGAGTGCCAAGCCTTCGCGCTTCATCGCCAGAATCGCCGCCGCCATCTGCTCCACGATCTTCGGCGCCAGCCCCTCTGATGGCTCGTCGAGCAGCACCAGCGAGGGATTGCCCATCAGGGTGCGGGCGATGGTCAGCATTTGCTGCTCGCCCCCGGACATGCGTCCGCCGAGACGCTGGCGCATCTCGGCAAGGTTGGGAAAAAGCTCGAACAGGCGCTCCGGCGTCCAGGTCGGCGCGTCCGCGCGCGGCGGCTGCTTGCCGACTTCGAGATTCTCCAGAACCGTCAGCTCGGTAAAGATCCGCCGGTCCTCCGGTACCCAGCCAAGCCCGCGCCGCCCGATCTCATGGGTCGGCATCCCCGAAATATCCTCGCCCTGGAACTGGATCGCGCCCTTGCGATCGGCGACCAGCCCGACGATCGAGCGCAGCGTGGTCGTCTTGCCGGCACCATTGCGGCCGAGCAGCGCCACTGCTTCGCCCTCGCCGACCGCAAAGCTCACGTCGAACAGAATCTGCGCCTGGCCGTAACGGGCCTCGAGATTGGTGACGGTGAGCTTCATGGCGCAGCCTCTGCATGAGCCACCGGCCCGTCGTCAAAGCCTTCGCCGAGATAGACGGCGCGAACTTTTGGATCGGCACGCACCTCCTGGGGTGTCCCGGTCGCAATGACCGAGCCGCGGTCAAGCACCATCACCCGGTCGGCATGCTCGAAGACGACGTCCATGTCATGCTCGGTAAAGAACACGCCGATCATCTTTTCACACGCAATGCGCGCGGTGAGACGCATCAGCTCGGCGCGCTCCTTCGGCGCCATGCCGGCGGTCGGCTCGTCGAGCAGCAGGAGCTTCGGGTCATTGGCGAGCGCGACAGCGAGCTCGAGCCGCTTGAGGTCGCCATAGGCGAGCTCGCCGCAGGCGCGCGAAGCCTGTGTCTTGAGGCCGAGCAGGTCGAGCAGCTGCTCGGCCTCGTCGCGCGCAATAGCGCCGGCGAAACGATGGATGTTCGACAGCATGCGGTGATGCGACAGCAGTGCAACTTGCACGTTTTCGGCGACCGTCATCGAGGAGAAGGTCGCGGTGATCTGAAAGGTGCGGCCGACGCCGAGCCGCCACACGGCACGCGGCGGCAGGCCGATCACCGGATGGCCGAGAACCCGGATGGTCCCGTCATCTGCCGGAATCTGGCCCATGATCATGTTGAAGCAGGTGCTCTTGCCGGCGCCGTTCGGCCCGATCAGCGCCAGGATTTCGCCGGCCTCCAAGGTAAAGCTGACGCCGAGCACGGCAGCGACGCCGCCATAGGCCTTGGCAATGCCTTCGACCTCGAGCACCGCGGTCATGGCGTCACCTTCTTCGTGCGAGCAAGCCGCCAGGATGTTCGCCGGGCGAATTCGGAGAGGTAGCCGACGATGCCCGCCGGCGCGAGCACCACGAGGCCGACGATGATCGCGCCGAGCACGAGCTTCGACAGATCGGTCTGACTCATCAGCCAGATGGCGAGCGCCTTGTAGACGATGGCACCGACCACACCCCCGGAAACGGTTTCCACACCACCGAGCAGCACCATGACAAGCGCATCGACAGAATAGGGAATTTCAAGGTAGCCGGGAAACACGCTGCCCTTCAGATAGGCGAACAGCGCCCCGGCGAGCCCGGCGAAGGTGCCGGCGACCATGAACGCGGTCCACTGCACCTTGAAGCGGTTGATGCCGATCGCTTCGGCGCGCAGTTCAGAATCGCGAATGGCGCGCAGCGCATAGCCGAACGGGGAGAAGATCAACATGCGCAGGCACAGGACCCCGACCACGCAGACGACGAGCGTCAGCAGATAGAAACGCGGCGGCGCGGCGACCAGCGCTGCCGGCCACACGCCGAGAATGCCATTGTCGCCCCCGGTGACGTCGACCCATTGGAACGCGATCGACCAGGCGATCTGGGCGAAGGCGAGCGTCAGCATGGCGAAGTAAACGCCGGTCAGGCGCACCGAAAACCAGCCGAAGATGAAGGCGCCGGCGAGCGCCAGCAGCGGGCCGGCGAGCAGCGCCACCCCCATCGGCAGGTCGAGCGACTGCGCGGCGAGGGCCGCGCCATAGGCGCCGAGCCCAAAATAGGCGGCGTGACCGAACGAGGCGAGGCCGCCCGCGGTCATCAGCAATTGCAGGCTCTGGGCGAACAGAATGAAGATGAGAATCTCGGCGCCGACCGTAATCTGGTAGTTGTCGCCAACGAGGGGCAGGCAGGCGGCGAGCGCGATCACCAAGCCGACCGCGATCCGCTGCGGAAAGGACAATGGCCGCCACGGATGGATCATGGTGCCGGATGCCTGACGCGGCGCGCCTTCCTTGCGGCCGAGCAAGCCCCACGGCCGCAGCACCAGGACCCCGGCCATGACGAGAAACACCAACACGAGCGAAATCTTCGGCAGGATGAGGATGCCGAACGCGTTGAGCTCGGAGACGATGACCGCGGCGAGAAAGGCCCCGGTGACGCTGCCAAGCCCACCGATCACCACGACGACGAACACTTCGACGATGATCTGCAGATCCATCGAGTGGCTCGCCGCCTCGCGCGGGAGCTGAAGCGCACCGCCGAGCGCCGCAAGAAAAATGCCGAGCGCGAACACGCTGGTGAACAGCCATTTCTGATTGACGCCGAGCGCCGCAACCATGTCGCGGTCCTGGGTCGCCGCGCGCACCAGCACGCCCCAGCGCGTGCGATGGAACAACAGCCACAGCGCGGCCAGCACCGTGGGGCCGAGCACGATCAGGAACAGGTCGTAGCTCGGCACCCATTGGCCGAGAATCTGCACCGCGCCCTTGAGGCCAGGGGCGCGCGGGCCAATCAGGTCTTCCGGCCCCCAGATCAGCAGGACGATGTCCTGCATCATCAGCGTCAGGCCGAAGGTGGCGAGCAGCTGGAACAACTCGGGGGCGCGATAGATGCGGCGCAGGAGCAGAATCTCGGTGAGCGCTCCAAGCATGGCGACGGCGAGTGCGGCAACGACGACTCCGCCCCAAAAACCCAGCGGTCCCGTCCAGCGCTCGGTCAGGGTGACGGCGACATAGGCGCCGAGCATGTAGAAGGCGCCATGCGCAAAGTTGACGATGCGGGTGACGCCGAAAATGATCGAAAGACCGGAGGCAGCGAGGAACAGCGAGGCGGCGCTGGCAAGACCCGTCAGGAACTGAACGACAAAGAACTCCACGGGTGCAGCCCTTTTCGATGATCGATCACGCCCGTGGACGGCACGCGCTTCCAGCGAATTCCATTCCAACCGGATCGGAATTCGCTCTATTGCTCTTTGAGTGAGCGCATTTTCTGCGGCGAACCGGTGTCCACTTCACCGGAAAATGCTCTGGCGCGCGCAGGCCGAGTCTCCGACATCGACTTGACGAAGCGGTGTGCCACGGCAGTAACGGCGATCGCGTGCCGCCGCGAGCGGAAAGCGCCGCCGCAACAAGGCGGCAGACGTCATCGGTTCGCATCACGTCCCCCTCCACCATGCTGCGCATGGTCTCCCTCCCCCGGTTCACGGGGGAGGATCGATGCGATTTGACCGGCCCTGCAGAGTTGCAGATAGACGCCGGATTTCACTCCTGCGGACGGAGTTTTTTCACTTCAGCATCGCTCGGCAGGTATTTGGCGCCGTCGCGATAATGGAAGTCGACCATGATGCCCTTGCCGTCCTTGATTGCCGTCTTTCCAACAAAAGCACCGAGCGTCGACTGATGATCGATCTCGCGGAAGGCGATCGGCCCGAATGGCGTGTTGAGCGTGAGGCCGTTCGCAGCGGCAATCAGCTTCTCGGTGTCGGTTGACTTCGCCTTCGCGAGGATGGCGGCTGCGGCGTTCATCGTCACATAACCGACGATCGAGCCGAGGCGCGGATAGTCATTGTATTTCGCTTTGTAGGCCTTGAGGAACGCGTCGTGCTCAGGCGTATGGATGGCGTACCAGGGATAGCCGGTGACGATCCAGCCGACGGGCGCTTCGTCCTTCAGCGAGTCGAGATATTCCGGCTCGCCGGTCAGGAAGCTGACGACGGCGCGATCCTTGAACAAACCGCGTGTCGTACCCTCGCGCACGAATTTCACGAGGTCGGGCCCGAAAGTCACGTTGAGGATCGCATCGGGCTTGGCGGCGGCGAGCGCCTGCACGACGGCGCCGGCGTCAATCTTGCCCAGCGGCGGCCATTGCTCAGTGACCCACTCGATGTCGGGGCGCTTCTTCGCGATGGCCTCTTTGAAGGCGGCGACGGCCGACTGGCCATACTCATAATTCGGTGCCACGCTCGCCCAACGCTTAGCCGGAATCTTTGCGGCTTCCTCCGCGAGCATTGACGCCTGCATGGAGTTCGAGGGCCTCAGGCGGAACGTGTAATGATTGCCCTTCGCCCAGACGATGGCGTCGGTCAACGGCTCGGCGGCGAGGAAGAAGATCTTCTTCTGCCTGGCGAAGTCGGAGACGGCGAGGCCGATATGGGAGAAGAAGGTGCCCATCAGCATGACGACGCCATCACGCTCGACGAGTTCGTTTGCCGCAGTGACGGCTTCTGCCGGCTTGCCGCCATCATCCTTCGAGATGACGACGAGTTTCTTGCCGTCGACACCGCCCTTGGCATTGATCTCTTCGAGGGCGAGCTGCCAGCCCCTGCGGTAAGGCTCGGTGAAGGCCGGCAGGCGGGAATAGGAGTTGATCTCGCCGATCTTGATCTCATCGGCGGCTTGCGCGGGACCGCTCGCGGTCGCAAACCAGGCGACGAGAGCGGCAACGATACTCAAACCTATTTTCATGAGGCTGTCTCCCTTCGATAACGCTTCTCAACGCAATCCATCTTCACCCTTGATCTCGCTGGTCTTCAGGCCGCCGATGCGCGGCAGCGGCCGGCCGCCGGTGGTGATTGCCACGGCGACCATGATCTCGTTGGCGCGCGGCGCGTCGCTGATCTGCACCTCCATGCCGTCAAAGTGGCTGCGCACATAGGCCGCGTCCTTGTGGCCAAGCGGAATGTCGAGCACCGCGCCGGGGCCGCCGCGCTTCTTCGACGACGGGATCAGGGCCGCGCCCTTGCCTAAAACCTTGCGCACCGGCGCGCCGAGCTTGGGATGGAGAATCGCGGCGGCGTGCTCCATCTCGCCGTTTTCGCCGACCAGCGCCGCCTTACCGTAGCCCTCGGCCTTCGGCCCTTCGATGCCGAGGGCCGCGACCGCCTTCTCGGCAAGAAGCTTACCCAATTCCTCGCCCACATCCATCAGCTCGGTGAGGTCTTCGACATAGACGCCGGCAAAGGGATTCTCGATCACTGCAACCGCGGCAGCGCGGCGCACCGGCGGATCAACCTTGCGTCCCATCTCGGTCAAGGTTTCATCCACCACCATCATCAATTTTCGAATTTTCGCTTTCGCCATCATCTTCCGTCCAACTATCGCGTGGCAGCAAATCCAGTGCCAGCCCGCGGGGTTTAGCGCAAACCGTCCTCGCCCTTGATCTCGCTTGCCGCAAGTCCGCCGGAGCGCGCATGCACCCGCGGTCCTGTCGTCATCACCAGGCACAGCACCATCTCGTCGGCGCGCGGGGCGTCGGAAATGCCGACCTCCATCGCGTCGAAATGACTGCGCACATAAGAGGCATTGATATGCGTGATCGGGATGTCGAGACGGGTGCCGGGGCCACCGACTTTCTTGGTCGACGGCACGATAGCCTTGGCGTCGCCGAGCGCGCGGCGCATCGCGTAGCCGCCAGGCGCATGCCACAGCGCGCCGTGCTCGAGCTCGCCGGCGGCGCCGACGATCGCACCCTTGCCATAGCCTTCGATCAGCGCGGGGTCGCCGCCGAGCGCGGCAACCAGCTGGCCCGCCATCATGAGCCCCAGCGGCCTGAGATCATCCATGAACTCGGCGATCTCTTCGACATATTCACCGGCGAACGGATTCCTGATCACAGCGAGGATGGCGCCGCGCAGCAGCGGCGTGCCCGCAACCGGTCCACCCTCGTGGAAAATTTCTTCGACGACAATGACGCGCTTGCGGATGAGGACGTCATACATGGGCGAATTCCCGTTCAGGCAACGATGGCGATATTGCAGGTTCGACGCCGGATGATGATTCGGATGGCTCACGCACCAACACGCTTGTCTCGCCTTGCAGATGGATGGCGGCGGCATCGATCAGGCCGCGGTCCCGCAGATTTTCGGCGCAGGCGAGGCCGCGCGCAATCGCCTGCCTGATTTCTTGCGGCGAAAGCGGTGCCACGGCGCGGGTGACCAGCCGCTCGCCGAGATCATTGTCGGGCTTGATCGAGGCCGCCGGGGCGCGGGCAATCGCCGGATGCCCGGGCAGGTCGACGGCATTGGCAATGATGGTCGCGGCGGCATCGGCCTGCGCCGCCGTTGCTGCGAGCACGCTGACCGCGTCAGCAATGCCGAGCGAGAAGCTGCGACCGCGCCAGCCGCTGGTGGCGATGCCGCGCGAAGGGTCGTGTCCGCTGATGATCGCGCAGGCGAACAGGCTCGGTTGGTCGGGGCGGTCCACGAGCCCCAAGGTGAAAGCTTCACCAGGCGCAAGATGCAAGGCGATATCGCCACCATTGTTGACATAGGCGCGTGCGAGCGGCGCGGCGCGCATCATTGCCTGCAGGATTTCCTCGGCGACGGCGCCGGCGACCGCCGCCATCGGCGTGATAAAGCATTCCGCTGCAAACGGCGCGACCGCCCGATACATGCGCTGCGCGACGGCGCCGCGCGCAACACCTGGGGTTTTCCCGGCCGAGCCAATTGGATTCTCAGCGCGACGGGCTCTTTCTCCCTCCCCCTGCAAGGGGAAGGGTCGGGGTGGGGGTCGCATCGATGGACCCCCTCCCGGCGCCATGCGCCGACCGCGCTCTTTCAGGGGGAGGTGACAGAAGCTTTCGGAGGGAGCTTCGGTCGGCGCGCGCAACAATGCGAGTTCCGCCACCAGTTCGTCCAGCAAGCCGGTGAAGCGCTGCACGGCGGCACGATAAGCAGCCTGCACCGCCGCGTCCGCGCCGAAAGCCTCGATCACGAGGTCGATCGGGCCGTCCTGCAGGTGCAGCCGACGGCCATCCGGCAGCAGCGCGATCTGCGGCGCCCTCATGATCGCGATCTCCAGCCCGGCATGGTGAACGGCCAGGGATTGCTCGGGCGTGGCGGCAGCTCGCGATGGCCGTCGGCGATCAGCGATGACAGCGGCCGCACTTCATTCATGTGGCCACCGAGGACTTCGTAATCGGCAAGCTTCAAGGTGAACTCGATTGGCGCGACCAGGGCCGGCGTCGGCACATAGCCGAAGGCTGCCTCGGGCATCGAGGTGACATCGACCATGAAGGTGATGCCGCCGCCTGGCCACACATAGACCGGCGCGCCGCCGCTGGTGACACTGGTAAACGCATCCTTGACCGAGCGCGTGAGCCGCACCGGATTTTCCGTCACGCCCGCGCGCAGCGATCCACCCGCACCCGCCATGAACAGCACGGACGACAGTGCCGGCTCACAATTCTCTTTGATGCGGGCGACCGATTCGCTGAGCGCCGCCGGCAGCTCGCGCTCGACCGGGCGCAATGTCTGATCGAGTTCGAAATAGCCGAAATGCTCACCGGTGGTGCTCACCATCAGAAGGCGCAGCCCCGGCCAGGCCTCCGCCTTGTTGAAAGGGCCGAGGATCGCAAGCGGGTCGGTGATGTTGGTGCCGCCCCAGCCGGTGCCGGGCTCGGCGACCTTGAAATAGCGGCCAGGCGTCGAACGCCGCCCCTTGATCTTAATCCCGGTGTCCTTCACGCCAAGGAACTTGCCGGCCTGATGTTCTGACAGCACGCCGGTGATGTGATCGTCGACGACAACGACATCGTCGACCTTGCCGAACCACTGCTTGGCGAACATGCCGATGGTGGCGGAGCCGCAGCCGACCCGCATGCGCTCTTCCTGCACGCCATTGACGATTGGCGCGTGGCCGGCCCGAACGACAACCGTCGCGCCGTCGTCGATCGTGAGTTCCACCGGCCCGGCATTGCACAGATCGAGCAGCGTCTCGCAGGTCACGCGGCCTTCATTCTTGGAGCCGCCGGTGAGATGGGCCACCCCGCCGATCGCCAGCACCTGCGAGCCGTATTCGGCCGTCGTCACATGCCCGACCGGCTCGCCGGCGGCGCGCACGGTTGCGCTTTCGCGCCCGAGATGGCGGTCGGTGTCGACCTTCACCTTGACGCCGCAATAGCTGAAAATGCCTTCGGTGACGACGGTGACTATGTCGACGCCATCGACTTGAGCCGAGACGATGAATGGGGCCGGCTTGTAGTCGGGATAGGTGGTGCCGGCGCCGATCGCGGTGACGAAGGTGTCGGGACCGAGCAAAATCTTGCCGTCCCATTCCTTGTCGGCCGCAAAGGGCACGACGGTGCCGCCCTGGCGCAGGGTGCGGTTCAGCAGAACATGCGGATCGACGCGGGTGAGCTTGCCGCCCTCATTGGCATAGCGGTCGCAGGCGCCGGTCTGCCCGACTTTGATGAAGCACATCACCGGACAGGCATCGCAGCGGATCTTGTCGCTCACATTGGCGGTTTCAGCGACCTCGTTCATGCATCACCTTTGTCGATTGCAGATGCATCATTATCAGGCATCTCCGATCTCAGCTCCCCCGGAAAGAGGGAGGTCGGCGCGCCGGGAGGGGGTCGTGTCGCGGCTTGCGACCCCTCCCCGGACCATCTGCGATGGTCCGACCCTCCCCTTTCAGGGGAGGGTGCTCCCGATGCAGATGCGTATTGCGAACGCTCATGTTCTTCCAACGCGGCGCGGACGCGGTCCGGCGTCGCCGGGACCTTGTGGATGCGGACGCCGGTCGCATCGTGAATGGCATTGAGGATCGCCGGCGCGGTCGGGATCAGGGCCTGCTCGCCGATGCCCTTGGCGCCGAACGGGCCGACCGGCGAGGCGTCCTCGATCAGGATCGACTCGACCGGCGGCATGTCGCCGGCCGTCGGGATGAGATAATCGTGCAGGTTCTCGGTGCGGCCGGGATGGAATTCCTCCATCAGCGCGAGCCCAAGCCCTTGCGCGGCGCCGCCCTCGATCTGGCCTTCGACCAGGGTTGGGTTGATGGCGCGGCCGACATCGTGCGCGGCGGTGATCTTCAAGACCTTCACCGTGCCGAGGGCGAGGTCGACGTCCACCTCGGCCACGTGGGCGCCGAAGCCGTAAACCGCGTAAGGATTGCCCTGGCCGTTTTCGTCAAGCGGGCTGGTCGGCGGATCGAACGTCGCCTCGGTCATGAACACATAGCCATGCGCGTCGGTCGGCAAGGTCGCAAGGTCGATCGCGCGCACCGTATCTGCTTCCGAAATCCTGATGCGGCCCGCCTCGAACGCGATCCTGGCGTCGGCGCCGGCATTGGCGCGGCGGAGAATTTCGGCGCGGAGCTGCTCGCCCGCGAGCTGTGCGGCTTTGCCGGTCACAAAAGTTTGGCGCGAGGCGGAAGTCTTGCCGCAGTCCGGCGTGAGGTCGGTGTCGGCCGAGACGAGATCGAAAGCGGACAGCGGCGCGCCCACCGCATCGGCGATGATCTGCGTCACCACCGTGTTCGAGCCCTGGCCGATATCCACGGCGCCCTGATGCAAAGCGAGCCGCCCGTCCGGCTTTACGCCAACGCGGATGGTGGAGGGATTGGGGAGCGAGGTGTTACCGCATCCGTACCACATGCCGGCAACGCCGACGCCGCGGCGGCGTCCGCGCGTGCCGGCATTGAAGGCTTTTATCTCGGCGCAAGCGCGCTGCCAGTGCGGTTGCAATGCTTCGAGGCAGGCGCGCATGCCGACGCCCTCGCCGAGCACTTGTCCGGTCACCGTCGGCTGATCGTCATGCAGCGCGTTGCGGATGCGGAACTCCAGCCGATCAATGCCGAGCCGGTTGGCAAGCTCGTCGTAGAGCTGCTCGACCGCAATCGCCGACTGCGGCACGCCGAACCCACGAAACGCGCCGGCCGGCACCAGATGCGTGTGCACCGCGTGAGTGAGGGCGCGGTAATGCGGCACGTAATAGGGACCGGAGGCATGCACCGGCACGCGGTTTGCCACCGTTGGTCCCCATGATGCATAGGCGCCGGTATTGAAGTCGGCGGCGAAGTCGAGCGCGACGATGTGGCCATCGGCGCTTGCGCCGGCACGGGCGCGGATGCGCGCGGGATGGCGCTTGGTCGTCGACTGCATCGACTCCGGGCGCGAATAGACCATGCGCACCGGCCGACTGAGGTGCCAAGCAGCGATCGCGATGAACGGCTGGATCGAGAGATCGAGCTTGGAGCCAAACCCGCCGCCGACCGCGGTCGGCACGATGCGCACGGCCTCCGGCGCGATGCCGAGGACGCTCGCGACATCGTCGCGATCCATATAGGGCGCCTGGGTGCAGGTGGTAATCGTGATGCGATCGTCGTTGCGCTCGGCAAAGCCGGCTTCGGGCTCGATATAAGCGTGCTCGACAAATCCGGTCTCGAACTCACCCTCGACGACCACCGCAGCGGTGGCGAGCGCTTCGTCGACATTGCCGCAGGCGACCCACCCCCGGGTGAGAATATTGCCCGGCCGGTCGGCATGGTGCAGCGGCGCGTCATCGGCGAGTGCGGCGTCGATGGTGAGGTGCGCCGGCCGTTCCTCCCAACTCACCGGGAAATCGGCGAGGTCGAGCGCAGCGACGGCCTCTGCCTCGCCGACGATCAGCGCGACTGCCTCGCCTTTGAACATTGTCGCGTTAATCGCAAAAACCGGTTGATCGGCGAAGGCGGGAATGACGCCGAAGGCGTTCCGCCCCGGCACATCGGCCGCGGTGAAGACCCGGACGACACCAGGATGGGCCGCGGTCCACGCGGCAAGATCGCCCAGCTTGAAGCCGGCGCGGTGATAGGGCGAGCGCACCGCCCGCGCGAGCAGCGCATCGGCGGGATGATCGTCGGCACCGAAGCGGTCGACGCCATCGATCTTGCGCTTACCGTCAAGCCGCGACACCCGGGCGCCGACGGCAGACCCCGCGGCGGGCACGGGTTCGGCCGGCAGGGCATCGGCGGCATGCAGAATGGCGGTGATGATCTTGCGATAGCCGGTACAGCGACAGAGCACGCCGCCGATGGCATCCATCACCTCCGGCTCGCCCGGATGCGGGTTCGCGTCGAGCAGGGCGCAGGCGGCAACCAGCATGGCCGGGGTGCAGATGCCGCACTGGGCGGCGCCATGAGCGAGGAATGATTCCTTCAGCGGCCGGCCACTGCGGGTCGCGGCTTCGAGCCCTTCGACAGTCACCACCGCATGGCCCGCGACCTGGCCCACGGCGATGAGGCAGGCGCAAACCGGCCTGCCGTCAAGCAAGACCGTGCAGGCGCCGCAATCGCCGGCATTGCATCCGACCTTGGTGCCTTGCAGGCCAAGCGCGTCGCGCAACACGTCGGACAAGCGTTGGAAGGGCAGGGCGGTCGTGCGAACGGCCTTGCCGTTTACCTCAAAGCTGATGCCGGGACGTGGATCAAGCATCGGCGAGGGCTCCCGCTGCACTGTCGATCGTGCGGCCAACGAGTTCGCGAGCCGCCGTCAGCCGGTAGGCGGCGCTGGCGCGGACGTCGTCGATCGGCGACAGGACCGCAAGATCGTCTGCCGCGATCAGCGACGATAGCCGGGTCGAGGCCGAAGCGCCAATCAGCCGGTCCTCGAGCGCCGGCAGGCGCCGCGCCACCGCGGAGGCCGCACCGACGGCGACGCGGGCGGCGCGCACCGAACCGTCGCGGCGGCGGGCGATTGTCGCAGCAACCATGATGATGGAGATGACGAGATAGCGCCGGGCGCCGAGTTTTTGGAACGCCGAGCCGGCGTTGTCCCAGGCCCGCGGCACCAGCACGGCGGAGAGAATTTCGCCCGGTTGCAGTGCGGTTCGCCGATTGCCGAGGATGAAATCAGCGAGCCCCAGGCATCGCGCGCCGCTGCGGCTCGTCAGTTCCACCGCGGCGTCGAGCGCCAGCAGCGGTGGCACGCCGTCGGCCGCAGGGGAGGCATTGCACAGGTTGCCGGCGATGGTCGCCCGGTTCTGAATCTGGATCGATCCGATCTCGCGGGCCGCGGCCTTGAGGCCGTCGAAAGCCGGCGGGAGGCTCGCGTGGAGAATCTCCGTCCAGGTCGTCCCGCCGCCGATATGGATATGGTCGCCGGAAGGACGGATGCCTTTCAGCTCCGTGACATGGGACAGATCGATGAAGCAAGCGGGTGATGGGCGCTCCACGAGCGTGGGGAAAACGTCAGTGCCGCCCGCGATGAGTGTCCCGCCATGGGTCGCGAGAACCTCAACCGCCTCCTGCAATGTCCTCGGCTGGAGGAACATGACAGTCCACCTTCGGGCCCGCCGGAAAAAAACCGGCTTTGCTCCGTCGCGGTTCCGGCGTTCCGGACGGGCGGCAAATTCATTAGTACACTAACAAGATTTGCCAGCGCAAACAAGAGGCATATCGTTGGGCTGCCGCGTATTTAAGCATGGCTGCCTAAATCTACCGAAGTTCGATGCGTCGCGCGATAAGCGTGCGCCGTGGAGCCGAAACGAATTCCAATTTTACCGAAACAGATTCCGCTCTAGAAATCAGTCTGGCGGGTTGTCGCGCGGACCGCGCCACGATCTATTCGGCTTGAACCAGCAGCCTGCTGACGGACGGACCGGTCCATGGGGAGCAAGAAGGAAAAGGTCGCCGCCGTTTCCGTGCTTGCGAGCGGATCGCTTGCCGCGGCGAAGTTCGTTGTTGGCGTCGCCATCGGCAGCCTGGCGCTGATCTCGGATGCGCTCCACAGCCTGATCGATCTCGGCGCCACCCTCGTCACCTGGTTCGCGGTACGCATCGGCGACCGCCCGCCGGATGCCGAGCATCACTATGGCCATGGCAAGGTCGAAAGCCTCGCTGCGCTCGGCGCGACCGCGCTCTTGTTTCTGCTCGCGGGCGGTGTTGCCGTCGAGGGTGTGCAGCGGCTGCTTCAGGGCGGTCTGACCCCGACTTTCTCGCTGGTGCCGTTCGCCGTGCTTTCGATCGAGATGGTGGTGAATGGCTGGCGCGCGCATGTGCTGCGCAGGACCGCGCGCGAGACCGGGAGCCAGGCGCTGGAGGCGGATTCGCTGCACTTTACCTCGGACCTCTATGGCTCCGTGGCGGTGATGGTCGGCCTGGCCTTCGCTGCCTTCGGCTATTCCTGGGGCGATCCGCTTGCGGCGCTCGCGGTTGCGGTGATCGTGTCCTGGCTCGGGCTGCGCATGGGCCGGCGCACCATCGAAGCCTTGATGGATACTGCACCGCTGGGCGTTCCCGAACGGGTCGGAAAGCTAATGCGCGGCGTTCCCGGCGTGGTTCGGGTGGAACGGCTGCGCGTGCGCACGGTCGGGCCGCGTCATTTCGTCGAGGCGACGGTGGCGGTGCCGCGCACACTGCCGCTCGACCGGCTCGCCGCGCTGAAGGAGGCGCTGCAGCAAACGGTCGCTGCAGGTCTGGGGGACGCCGATGTCACCGTGACGACCATCCCGGTCGCGCTCGACAATGAATCCGTGCAGGACCGCATCATGGTGATCGCGCGCAACCGCGCGGTCGCGGTCCATCACCTGATGGTCCATGCGATCGGCGACAAGCTGTCGGTTGCGCTTGATCTCGAGGTCGACGGGGCACTGCCGCTTGGGCGCGCGCATGAGATCGCGACCGGCCTCGAGCAAGCGATCGCTGCCGAACTCGGCACCGATGTCGAGATCGAGACTCATATCGAACCGTTGCAGGCGCGGCGATTGGCTGGCCGCGATGCGGCGGCTTCGCGCGTCGAAGAGATCAGCGCCGTGCTCACCGGACTCGCGACTGGGCACCGGATTCTGCGCCATGTCCATGATGTGCGGGTCCGTGAGACTCCGGAGGGCGAAATCGTTATCTTTCACTGCACGGTCGACCCGTTGTGCAGCGTGATCGACGCGCATGAGGAGGTTGATGAATTGGAGCATGGCCTCAGGAAGCGCTTTCCGGCGATCAAGCGCGTGATCGGCCATGCCGAGCCGCGCGATCACGTTGCGACCGAACTGCCAGAGGTGGCGGCGATATGAGCTTAAAACGATGAATGAGTTTGCACCGTCGGTCGATGTCGATACGCTCAGTTTCGAGCAGGCCCTCGATGAACTGGAGACGATCGTCAAGCGGCTAGAGGAGGGCAGGGTGCCACTTGCCGAGTCGGTCGCGATCTACGAACGCGGGGAGGCGCTCAAGCAGCGTTGCGAGGACTTGCTGCGGCAGGCAGAAGCCCGGGTGGAAAAGATCACGCTCGATGC
>CAZTTL010000053.1:0-16358 GCA_964616635.1 uncultured Rhodoplanes sp.
CTTCGCCGGAAAATGCTCGGGTCGGTCGTGTCTTGCAAAAAGGCACAGGACGCTTCGCGCGCGCACAAGATTGGCATACCAACCAAAATTCGGATTTCCGTTCCGCAAGCGCGGCCGCTGCTGGAAAACCGCAGCGACGTTACGACGGGTACCGCTGGGCAAACGTGTTCCGGCGCTTGACGAACACCGGTCGGTATCAGCCGCGGCCGACAAACGGCATGTGGGTCGCCATCACCGTCATGAACAGCACATTGGCGTCGAGCGGCAGGCTTGCCATATAGGCGACGGACTTGCCGGCGTGCTCGACATCCATGCGCGGCTCGACCTTGGTCTCGCCGCTCGCCTGCAGCGCGCCGGCGCCGCCGCTGATGCGGTCGATCAGCGGGGTCGCGGCATTGCCAATATCGATCTGCCCGCAGGCGATGTTGTATGCGCGGTAGTCGAGCGCGACCTGCCGTGTCAGCCCGGTGATCGCATGCTTGGTCGCGGTATAGGCGGCGGAGAGCGGACGTGGCACTTGCGCTGCGATCGACCCGTTGTTGATGATGCGCCCACCGCGCGGCGTCTGCGCCTTCATGATGCGGATCGCCTCCTGCGTGCAGATGAAAGTGCCGGTGAGGTTGGTGTCGACGACCCGCCGCCAGGTTTCGAGCGGCAGGTCCTCCAACGGCACGGCGTGGGCGCCGACCCCGGCATTGTTGAACAGGAGGTCGAGGCGTCCAAAGCTCTCGCGGATTTTGGCGAACAGGGCGCCGACCGATGTCGGGTCGGCGATGTCGGTCGGCACGGCGAGGCAGGAGCCGGCTGCCGCGCTGATGCTCTGGGCGGTCTCCGCCAGCGCGTCCGCGCGCCGTCCCGCGAGCACGACGGTAAAGCCGTCTTTCGCCAGTGCCACCGCTGCGGCACGGCCGATGCCGCTGCCGGCCCCGGTCACGAGGGCGATGCGTTGCACGGTCATTCCGTCCTCCTGCCTGCGTGGCGGATTTGCAGTTCAGCCAGGGTTGGCGGGTCCCGGCTACTGCTTTCTTCTTCCATTGCATAGACCATCAAGAAGAGGAAAATGCCGCGCAGGTTCGCGGCGCAGCCTTTCCCGTGTGGCGAGAAGCAGAGTGTGCCGACGACCTACTTTGCCATGGTATAGGGCGGGCGGGGAATACTGGCATGGGCGGCGCGCAATGCCGCCGACCAGCGCTGCCGCAGATCGGTGAAATAAGGCTCTTCCGGCTCGATGCGGTAGGCGAGTTCGGCTTCGCAGGAGTCGCGGCGCGCGATCAGAATATCGATCGGCATACCGACGCTGAGATTGGAGCGCATGGTGGAATCAACCGAGACCAGGCCGATCTTGAGCGCGTCATAGAGGTCGATGTCGTAGGTCACTGCGCGGTCGAGCACCGGCTTGCCGTATTTATGCTCGCCGATCTGGAGATAGGGTGTGTCGCGCGTGCATTCGATGAAGTTTCCCGCGCGATACATCATGAAGAGACGCAGCCGCCCGCCCTTGATCTGGCCGCCGAGCAGGAACGAGAGGTCGAACTTGACGTCGGCGGCTTCCAGCGCTTCGCCCTCCTCGCGACGGAGCGTACGGATCGCGCGGCCGAGCCGTTGCGCCGCCTCGAACATGGTCGGGGCGCCGATCAGCGTCTCGCGCTCGCCGGTCTCGGGATTTTCCATCCCCTCGTTGAGCATGCTGAGGACCGACTGGGAAAGGGAGAGATTGCCCGCCGAGGCGACCGCCATAATCCGTTCGCCCGGCGTCGTGTAGACGTGGAGCTTGCGAAAGATCGAAATGTTGTCGAGCCCGGCATTGGTGCGCGTGTCAGCGATCATCACGAGGCCGTCACGCACGAGAATTCCACAGCAGTAGGTCATGGATGGATGAGCACTCCCTCCCCCAGCGGCGGGTAATATCCCCTGCATCGGCACGACCTCGGCAGTCCGGTGTTCTTCCGATCAGCCCGGCGCAATCGGTACCCCACG
This sequence comes from uncultured Rhodoplanes sp., assembly GCA_964616635.1. GTDB lineage: Bacteria > Pseudomonadota > Alphaproteobacteria > Rhizobiales > Xanthobacteraceae > Rhodoplanes. Next base: position 1,978 of record CAZTTL010000053.1, read on the forward strand.
TTCCCGGCCTTTCAGTGCCTCGGCACAGACAGCCGAGCCGCCCGTTTGCCATCATCCGCAGCGCGACAGGGTGCTCTCCGTCTGTCCGGCAGCGCCACGCGATTTGTCATGCGTGACGCCGCACGGAGCGCTCCTAGCCTTGGATTTGCGCCTGATACTGCGCCTGGTCGATATGAATGGACACAGAAAGCTCCTCGCCGGCACCGCCGAAGCGGGCGCCGCGCACCGGTGCCGCGTCGAGATAGTCGAGGCCGATCGCGACCCGCACGAAAGCGTCGGTCGTGCATATCGCGTGCGACGGGTCGAAACCGACCCAGCCCAGGTCAGGGACATAAGCCTCTGCCCAGGCATGCCCTGCGTCATGGTCCGTCACGCCATCGCTGCGGCGGAGATAGCCGCCGACATAACGCGACGGAATGCCGAGGCAGCGCCCGACCGCGATGAAGATATGGGCAAGGTCCTGACACACGCCGCACTTCAGGGCGAACGCCTCGGCAGCGGTCGTGCGCGCATGGGTCGGATCAGTGTCGTAGGTCATCTCAGCGGGGAGCGTGTCGAGCAGACTATGAAGCAGGTCGAGCCGATTCTCGCCTTTTTCCGCGGCGAGCGCCCGCGCAAAGTTGTGGATCGCCTCGTCCGGCGCCGTCAGCGTCGTTTCGCGCAGATACAGGCTCGGTGGGAACCGCTCGACCGCGCCGCGCACGACCCCGGCGGTATCCTGGGTCTCGACCTCGCCCGTCACCAGCACGCTCAGCTCGTCCAGTGGTCCGTCTGCCGAGAAGGTATGCATGATATTGCCAAACGCATCCTCCTGGGCTTCGAGCCTGCAGTCGCGGGAAATCTCGATGCGCCAGTTGACGATATCCTGGCCCTGATGCGATCGCGGGGTTACGCGCAACGCCTGGATGACGCGCATCAGCGGCACGTCATAGCGATAGCGCGTTTCGTGATTGATATTGATACGCATCGACGGACGCTTGAATCCCTTCAGGTACGGGCGGGACGGGCGCTGGTTGGCGCTACATGAGGTACTGCCGGGTCACGGCGTCGCCGAGCTGACTGTTGTCCGCGATGAACTCTTCAATGAACTCGTGCAAGCCGGTCTGAAATATCTCCTGCATTTTGCTGTTCTGCAACCGTGTCCTGATCGCTCGCGCCTGGCGCTGGGCCGGACCATGCCGACCATAGGCGAGCGCGATCGAATCGCAATAACGGACAAGGTTATCGTAACAACTTCGCAGTGACCGCGGCATCTCAGCATTGAGAATCAACAGGTCCGCAATCAGCCACGGCTTCAGGCTCTCGCGATAGACCCAATGGTAGGAGGTCAGCGCCGAAACCGAGCGCAGGATGGCCGCCCACTGGTAATAATCGAGCGGCCCGCCGATATGGGCATCGGCCGGCAGGAGCAGGTGGTATTTCTTGTCGAGGATACGCGCGGTATTGTCGGCGCGCTCGATATTGAGCCCAAGCCGCGAAAACCAGAACATGTCGTTGCGCAGCATGGTGCGGAACGCCGAGCCGTCGAAGCGCAGCGACATTTCCTGCACCCAGCGCAGGAAGTGCGTGAACTCCTCGCGCGAGCCGGGCGTATTGCCGAAGCGCTTGAGCTCGAGCCAGGTGCCGTTGATCGCGTCCCACATCTCGGTGGTGATCGCGGTGCGCACCGCGCGGGCATTGGTGCGGGCAAGCTCGATGCAGTTGCAGATCGAGGACGGATTGTGCGGCGAGAACGCCAGGAACTCCATCACCATCGCCTCGTTCGCTTCCGGGTAGCGGGCGAAATAGGCTTTGCTGCAGCCGGCGGTGGCGACCGCCGACTCCCATTCATTGGTCGATCCGACATAGGCGATCGGCAGCGAGCCGAGGCGCATCGTCACTTCGAGGATGCGGGCGAGATACTCGGCGCGCTCGACATAGCGCGACAGCCAGTAGAGATTGTCGGCGGTACGGGAGAGCATGCGGTCAGGCGTCCAGCACCCAGGTGTCCTTGGTGCCGCCTCCCTGGCTGGAATTGACGACGAGGGAGCCGCTCTGCAGCGCGACCCGGGTGAGGCCGCCGGGAACAATCCGCACCTTGTCGCGTCCGGTGAGCACGAAGGGCCGCAGATCGATGTGCCGCGGCGCGATCCCGCTCTCGATTAAGGTCGGGCATGTCGAGAGCGCGAGCGTCGGCTGGGCAATGTAGTTCCTCGGATCGGCCTCGATGCGGGCGCGATAGGCTTCGATCTCGCTCTTGCTCGCAGCCGGTCCGACCAACATGCCGTAGCCGCCCGACCCATTCACGATCTTGACCACGAGCTCCGGCAGATGCTCGCGCACATAAGCGAAGTGCTCCGGATCGCGGCAGCGCCAGGTCGGCACATTCTGCAATATCTGTTCCTCTCCGAGGTAGAATTTCACGATATCGGGCATGTAGCTGTAGACGGCCTTGTCGTCGGCAACCCCGGTCCCCACTGCATTGGCGAGCGTGACCTGGCCGGCAAGATAGGCCGACATTAGGCCCGGCACGCCAAGTTCGGAGTCGGGACGGAAGGCGAGCGGATCGAGGAAATCGTCGTCGACACGGCGATAGATGACGTCGACGCGCTTCGGTCCCTCGGTGGTCCGCATATAGACGACACCGTTCTTGACCAAAAGGTCGCGGCCCTCGACCAGCTCGATTCCAAGCTTGTCGGCGAGGAAGGAGTGCTCGAAATAGGCCGAATTATAGAGGCCGGGAGTCATCAGCACGACCGTTGGGTCGGCCGAAGCGGTCGAGGGCGCCACCGACTTGAGCGTCGCCAAGAGTTCGTCGGGGTAGTTCTCGACCGGCGCGACGTGATAACGCGAAAACAAGTCCGGGAAGAGCCGGAGCATGATCTCGCGGTTCTCCAGCATGTAGGAGACGCCGGAGGGGGTGCGCGCATTGTCTTCGAGGACATAGAAGGTCTTCTCGTCGACCCGCACAATGTCGATGCCGGCAATCTGGACCCAGACGCCGTGCGGGACCTTCTGTCCGTTCATTGCCGGGCAGAAGGCGGGATTTTGAAACACCAAATCTTCGGGCACGATGCCGGCGCGCAGAATCTCGCGCTTGCCGTAGACATCGCTGAGATAGTGGTTGATGGCGCGGACGCGCTGCTCGAGCCCGCGACGGAGAAAATCCCACTCGGAACGCGACAGAATGCGCGGAATGACATCGAAAGGAATGAGCCGCTCGGTCGACTCGCCTTCACCGTAAACGGCAAAGGTGATGCCGATGCGGCGAAACAGCAGCTCGGCTTCCTTGCAGCGTTGGCCGAGGAGCTCAGACGGCTGGTCCTTCAGCCAGCGGTCGAGCGTCTCATAGGCTGATCGAACTCTTGCATCATGGTGGCCCCGCATCTCATCGAAAGCGACCGGCATTCCAACCTCCGCGCGTGCCCCGTGGGCTTCGGCAAATCTGGCAAAACGCAAGCTTCAGGCCAAAATTTCCCTAACGGGAACAAGGTCCGACCCCGGGGCTGTCATATTGGCTGCCCAAGCCTTAGGCATCTGCCGAATGGAAGTGCACACAAGGCGGCCGACAGGCGGCGCGCTTGAGCCGAAAGGAGGCTCGGAGTAGAGGACAGCCGAGCAAAGTGCACCCGATGACCCGCGCAAGCAGCAACAATCCGACGGAAACTGGCAACGTCATCCGGCCGAAGGGGCCCGCAGCCGAGCCTGGCATCGTCACCGCCGCAGTGCTGGTGATCGGCAACGAGATCCTGTCCGGGCGCACCAAAGATAAGAATATCGGCCATATCGCGCAAGTTCTCACCATGATCGGCGTCGATCTGTGCGAGGTGCGGATCGTCAGTGACGAGGAAGACGCGATTGTTGCCGCGCTTGATGCATTGCGTTTGCGCTACGATTACGTCTTTACCACTGGCGGGATCGGCCCGACACATGACGACATTACCGCGGACGCCGTCGCCAAAGCCTTCGGACTTCCGCTCGACTACCATCCCGACGCGGTGGCGGCGCTGCGCGCGCGCCTCGGTGGCGCAGAACTCAACGCCGCCCGCATGCGGATGACGCGGGTGCCGCGCGGCGCCGCGCTCGTCACCAACCGGGTGTCGGCGGCGCCCGGCTTCTGGATCGGCAATGTGATCGTCATGGCCGGCGTCCCTTCGGTCATGCAGGCGATGCTGGACGAGGTCGCGCCGAAGCTGCGCACCGGCAAGAAGGTGCTCGCGGAGACCCTGCGCGCCGATCTGCGCGAGGGCGATATCGGCAGCGAACTTGCCGAGGTGGCGCAGAAGCATCCGGAAGTGATGATCGGCAGCTATCCGTTCATGGACGAGGTGCGCGGCCCCAACACGAATGTCGTCTTGCGCGGCCGCGACCCGGAAAAGATCGCTGCGGCGAAGGCGGCGGTCGAACAAATGCTGGCCGCGGTGCGGGAAGAGCTCAGCCTGGCCGGTGGCGGCGGCGGGCCGCAACCGCCCGCCAAGCCGGCGCCAGGGTAGGGCAACAACGCGATGCCAGGGCCCGAAAAAATCTTTCCGGTGTCGTGGGACATGTTCCACCGCGATGCCCGCGCGCTCGCCTGGCGGCTCGCCGACGAAAGGTCGTTCGCGGCCATTGTCGCGATCACCCGCGGCGGGCTCGTCGCAGCGGCGATCGTCGCCCGCGAGCTCGGCATCCGGGTGATCGAGACGGTGTGCGTTGCGAGCTATGACCACACGACGCGCAGCGAGGTGAAGATTCTCAAACGCCCGGCCCTGGAGATCGTCGAACTCGGCGGCGGTGAGGGCAGGGCGGTGCTGATCGTCGACGACCTCGTCGACACCGGGCAGACCGCGCGCGTGGTGCGGCACCTGCTGCCCCACGCGCATTTCGCCAGCGTTTATGCCAAGCCGATGGGCCGGCCGCTGGTCGACACCTTCATCACCGAGGTGTCGCAGGACACCTGGATTTTCTTTCCCTGGGACACCGGCCTCGCGTTCCAGGAACCGATCCGCCAGGATGGGCGGTGATTTCTTTGCCGGGCCGTAGCGGGCGCGCCCCCAACGAGGGGCTGGCGACAAGCGGGTTCGCGATGAGCTCGTCCGGCGAGAGGTTGCACTTCCTGCGTGCGAGTTTGCTATGATGGCCGGCGCTTTCCGCCTGATGGCGTGCTGACGTCGGGTGGCACGCGGACGTGGCGAAATGGTAGACGCAACGGACTTAAAATCCGTTGGGGGAAAACCTCGTGCGGGTTCGAGTCCCGCCGTCCGCACCAACGGCATGCGCCGGTTATGAGGGACCTGCCGCTTGCACGATTAAGATGACATGATCAGGTGCTAGACGCGCAGCAGCACCCGACGCCCAGCACAGACGAGGAGCATTCCATGCGACTGATGCTGAAATTCACCATTCCGGTTAAACGCGGCAACGAGGCCGTGGCCGACGGCACGATCAGCCAGACGCTCGAAGCCCTCGTCAAAGCGACCAAGGCAGAAGCAGCCTACTTCACCCTGATCAACGGCGAGCGCGCCGGCTACGTCTTCTTCCACGAAGACAATGCGGCGCGGCTGCCGCAACTCAACGAGCCGCTGTTTGCGGCCCTCGATGCCGCAATCGAGATTGTGCCGGTGCTGACCCTCGACGATCTCAAGCGCGACCTGCCGGGTTAAAGCGTTTTCCGGCGAGCGCGCCCTCGGACTTGGATCGGGGCTGGAACTTGCCCCGTCCTAGGATTCGTTGGAGCAGACCGCGACCGGCTACGCTGTGCGGTCGCGCAGGCGGCGCTTGAGCCGGCGGTTTTCCAGCTCCAGCCGTTTGATCCGGCGGGCAGCGTTCGTGTCGCGCGTTGAGCCGTCCTCGTCAGCGTGAAAAAACTCAATTCCGAGGTCATCATATCCGCGCCAGCGCGTCCGCGCCCGCAGGGTGGCCTGCCGCTGCGGAATCATCAGCTCGAACTCGTCGGGGACGAAGCTCGAATTGTGGACGATCAGCCGCGCGCCGCCGTCGGAGCGATTGCGGATGATGCACTCGGCGCTCGCACGATCCTGCGCGAACATGATGACGCCGCCGAGAAAAGCAGGGAAACGCTGGGTCTTGCGACGCTCGAGCATGGTGGCCTCCGGGTCAATGTTGATGACGCCATCCGCTCGCGACGGCAACCGGAGACTGAATTAACAATTAATGGCTGGTCGGCGGCAAAGACCTACGGCTCCTGCAGGCGATTTTTCAGGCGGCTGTTCTCGGCTTCGAGCTGCCTGATCCGGCGCACATAGTGGAGCGGCACCGGTGCTCCGGCAGCCGGCAGATGCGCAATCTCGACACCGATCACCTCGAAGCGCCGCCAGCGCGCACGCACGCGATAGGAGACCCGCTTGCACGGTATCGAAAGGTCAAACTCGTCGGGCACGAAGCATCCGTTATAGATGACGAGCCGGGCGCCGCGCGGTGAGGTGTTCCGGACCAAACAATCGGCGGCGGAAAAGCGCTTGGAGAAACTGATCTTGCCCCCGAGATACGCAGGCCATCGTTGCTCCCGTCTGCGATCAAGCATTGTGAGCTCCTGCAATCAGGTTAGGTTATTTTGACTAATATATTGCCGGTTGCAACAATAGGGTAACGACAAGGTTAATGGTTGCGTGGTTCAAACCTTAATGTCGCGGCCGTGCCAAGAGCGCTTTCACTCCCATGGCGCCTGCGCAAAGCGCGTGGCGAGGAAGTCGATGAACAGCCTGGTCTTCGCTGCGAGATAGCGGTTCGGCGCGTATAGCACATGAATCGGCAGCGCCGGCGGACTGAACGTCTCCAGCACCGTCGCGAGGTGCCCCGCCTTGATGGCATCGCCGGCGATCACCGTCGGCAGGAGCGCGATGCCGAGCCCTTGGCACGCCGCTTCCCGCAAAACCTCGCCATTGTTGGCGCACAGGGCCGACGTGACCGGCACGGTAACCGTCTCGCCCTTGTGCTGCAGATGCCAGCGGTGGCGCGCCGCGACCTGGCCGTAAACGAGGCAACGGTGCCGCGCGAGGTCATCCGGTGCGGCCGGCGTGCCGTGTTGTGCAAGGTAGGATGGCGCTGCGACCAGGACGCGGCGTGTTGCGGCGATGCGCCGGGCGATCAGGCTTGAATCGGCAAGCTCGCCAATGCGCACGGTGACATCGACGCCCTCTTCCAGCGGGTCGATAAAGCGATCATTGAGCAGCAGCTCGATCGTCAGGTCGGGATAGGCGCCAAGAAAATCGGCGACCGCACCGGCGAGATAAGCGGTACCGAACGACATCGGTCCGTTGATCCGCAAGACGCCGCGCGGCGCGTCGTGCAGGCCGGCAATCTGGATCTCGGTCTCCTCGATGTCTGCCAGCACCGCGGCCGAGCGCTCGTAATAGGCAAGGCCCGCTTCGGTGGGCCGAACCTTCCGCGTGGTGCGATCGAGCAGGCGGACGCCGAGCATGTGCTCCAGCTCCATCACCGCCTTGCTGATCGCCGAGCGCGTGCGCCCGAGCTGGCGCGCCGCTTCGGCAAAGCTTCCCGCACTGACGACCCGGGCGAACGCTTGCATGGCTTCGAGCTTGTCCATCGATTGTATCCAGAATGGAACCAAACTGTCGCTAGATTAGCATATTGCCTCCGAAATCGAGCAATACCAGCTTGGGCTCCGAAGCGCATCAAGGCGCACATCGGAGACAGATGATGCTGACGATCCACAAAGCAGAGGAGCGCGGCCGCACCAATTTCGGCTGGCTCGACAGCCGCCACAGCTTTTCGTTCGGCCACTATTACGATGCGGACCGCCTGGGTTTTGGGCCGCTGCGCGTCATCAATGATGACCGCGTCGCGCCGGGCGCCGGTTTTCCCACCCATCCCCACGGCAATATGGAGATCATCTCCTACGTGCTCGACGGCGCGCTGGCGCACAGGGACAGCCTCGGCACCGGCTCCGTGATCCGGCCGGGCGACGTGCAGCGCATGTCCGCGGGCACCGGCATCCGCCACAGCGAGTTCAATGCGTCAAAGGCCGAGCCGGTCCATTTCCTCCAGATCTGGATTGTGCCGGAGCGGGACGGCCTGGCGCCGGGCTACGAGCAGAAGACGTTCAGCCGCGCGGAGAAAGACGGAAAGCTTCGCCTCGTCGGCTCGCGCGACGGGCGCGACGGCTCCGTCACCATCCATCGCGATGTCGATCTTTATGCCGCGCTCCTCGGCAATGGCGCGCAGGTGAATCACCGCTTCGCGCCGGACCGCGTCGGCTGGCTGCAGGTGGCGCGCGGCAACGCCGTGCTCGACGGCACGCAGCTCCATCCCGGCGACGGCGTCGCCGTCAGCGCGGGCGGCACGCTCAGCCTTTCCGGCACGTCGGACGACGCCGAAGTGCTGCTGTTCGACATGGCCGCGTGACGGCCCGCGTCGTGCGCCGCGGCTAGCGCGGCGCACCGAACCCGTTCAGCGATCAGAGGAGACCATCGCGATGACCAAGGTGCTCGTGCTTTACTATTCAAGCTATGGCCATATCGAGCAGATGGCGCAGGCGGTCGCCGACGGCGTGCGCGCCGCCGGGGCCGAAGCCGTGATCAAGCGGGTGCCGGAGCTGGTGCCCGAAGAGATCGCGAGAAAATCCCACTTCAAGCTCGATCAGGCGGCGCCGATCGCGACCGTCGCTGAGCTGCCCGACTACGACGCCATCATCATTGGGGTGCCGACGCGCTTCGGCAATATGGCGGCGCAGATGAAGAACTTCCTCGACCAGGCCGGCGGCCTGTGGGCGCAGGGCAAGCTGATCGGCAAGGTGGGCAGCGTTTTTACCTCGAGCGCGACCCAGCATGGCGGCCAGGAAAGCACCATCCTCACCACCCACGTCGTGCTGCTGCATCTCGGCATGGTGATCGTCGGCCTGCCCTACGCGTTCGCGGGCCAGATGGGGGTCGGCGAGGTGACCGGCGGCTCGCCCTATGGCGCCTCGACCATTGCCGACGGCGACGGATCGCGCCGGCCGAGCGCGAACGAGCTCGCCGGCGCGAAGTTCCAGGGCAAGCACGTGGCAGAGATTGGGGCTAAGCTTAGGGCGTGAGCAGCGGAATACAGCGCTCTATTCCGCCGCGCTGATGGTCATCGCAGAACTGGAGTTCACTTCCGAGTGGACGCCTCAGCGCAGCGGTATGCGGCCAACGTAGCGAGATAATGTTGCCGGCTCTCCAGTGCCTTCGCTTCAGTAGCGGCAGCGCCCTTGGCGTCCATACCGAACCAGACAGGCCAGATCACGAGCCCCACCACTCCGGCCGCGACGTTCTGGGCCACTTTCCAACCTTGCTCATTGGCGAGTTCCTGGATTCGGCGGTTATTCGCACTTATCTCAGCCTGAATCATTGCACAGTCCATTGTTGCGTCTTGAGGTTGCGTAATGGCCACTGGCTGTGGATCGCGGCCGGCGCACGCTGCGCAAAAAACCAAAACCATAAAGATCATACCTGCACGCATAGTTCACCTTCAAAAGATGTAAGCGGGACCAATCTTACACAATCATCGAGAGCTCTATGTTGTGAGACTACCTATAAGTTGATATCGATCAAGACAAAAAGTCGGTTAGGTATCGCAGGACCGGAGCGTGGGTTCGGCAAAGCGGTAATCCGCTGTCTCGTGAGTGGCCGAATACGCTGCGCTGTTCTGCCCTACGCGCTGTGGCGTCAGTAGGTCGAGCCGCGTCGCGGCTCATCACGGCAGGGTGTAGCTCGTCTTCACCGTGGTGAAGAATTCCGCGGCATAGCGGCCCTGCTCACGCGGACCGTAGCTTGAGGCTTTGCGGCCGCCGAACGGCACGTGATAATCGACGCCCGCGGTCGGCAGGTTGACCATCACCATGCCGGCCTCGGCGTTGCGCTTGAAGTGGCTCGCATGCTTCAGGCTGGTCGTGCAGATGCCGGCCGACAGGCCGAACTCGGTATCATTGGCGACCGCGAGCGCTTCCTCGTAATCCTTCACCCGGATCACGACGGCCACGGGCCCGAAAATCTCCTCGCGTGCGATCCGCATCCGGTTGTCGACGCCGACGAACAGCGCCGGCTGCAGATAAAAACCCTGGGTCTCGCGGTTGAGGCGCTCGCCGCCCCAGTGCAGCTTGGCGCCTTCGTCTTTGCCGATCGCGAGATAGCGCAAATCCTGGTCGAGCTGGCTTTCGTCGACCGCCGGGCCGATCTGCGTGCCGGGCTTGAGCGCGTTGTCGACGACCAGGGTCTTGGTCTTCTCCGTCAGCGCCGCGACGAAGCGATCATGGATGCCGGCGGTGACGATCAGCCGCGAGGACGCCGTGCAGCGCTGGCCGGTCTGGTAGAAGGCGCCGTTCGCACTCGTCTCGACGGCAAGGTCGAGGTCGGCATCGTCGAGCACGACCAGCGGATTCTTGCCGCCCATTTCGAGCTGCACCTTCTTCATCCGCGGCGCCGCGACCGCGGCCTGCGCTACCTTGCGCCCGGTCGCAACCGACCCGGTGAAGGAGATCGCGGCAACGTCGTCATGGCCAAGCAAAACCTCGCCGATCTCCGATCCACGTCCCATCACCAGATTGAACACGCCGGGCGGCAAACCGGCGCGCGCAATGATCTCCGCGAGCGCATGCGCGCTTCCTGGCACGAGATCGGCCGGCTTGAACACGACGCAATTGCCATAGGCAAGCGCCGGCGCGATCTTCCAGGCGGGAATCGCGATCGGAAAATTCCACGGCGTGATGATCGAGATGACCCCGATCGGCTCGCGGGTGATTTCGACATCGACGCCCGGGCGCGTGCTGGCAATCTTTTCACCCGCAAGCCGTACCGCCTCGCCGGCGAAAAAGCCGAAAATCTGCGCCGCCCGCACCACCTCGGCGGTGCCATCGGCCAGCGGCTTGCCTTCCTCACGCGACAGCAGCCGGCCGAGCTCATCCTTGCGCGCGGTGATCTCGTCTCCGATCTTCTTCAGCGCGTCGGCGCGCGCCTGCGGCGTCGTGCGCGCGAAGGCCGGAAACGCCGCTTTGGCCGCGGCGATCGCCGCTGCCGCCTCATCGCGGGACGCGCGCGCATACTCACCGACGGTATCGCTCAAGTCGGACGGGTTGATATTGGGCGCGGCAGCGGCGGCGGTGACCCATTCGCCGCCGACCAGATTGCGATGCACGGTCATCGAGAAGCGGCCTTCAAGAAAGGATGCATGCGGAAGGGCGAAAACGCCAACGAGCCGATCGGCGCACGCGCCATCACTTACCGACCGCCTTTTTCAGGATCGTCGCCATATATTGCGCCGGTTGCTGGCCAGCGGTTTCCGCCTTGTTGCTGAGATCGCGGAACACCTCCGGAGGCAGCGGAACGCTGGCGATGATCAGCGACCCCGCCGGCATTGTGTTGGCCGAGATCTGCTGCATCGCCACCGTGTCGAAGCGGTGCATCAACCGCCATTTCTCGGTGGCGGAAAGGTTCGTCTTGGCGGCGACCACCGGGCAGAAGGCGGCGAGCAGCGCATCGGTGATCTCGTCATTGGAAATGCCGGGCTTCTCGGACTTCACCCGCGCGATCAGCCCGTTGATCTCATTGGCGAGATCGACCGTGTTCGCGGTCGTCAGGCGATCGAGTTGCGGCGCGCCGGCTAGCAGGTTGGGAGCCGCGGCACTGATTTCCGGGCATTCGAGGCCGGCAGCCTTGGCTGAGCCGGAAGAAAGGCCCGTGAATGCGAGAGCGAGGGCAAGGATGCACGCGAGAGAACCAGCGCGCCAAACCACCCGCAATGCCCAGGCTCCAGGCAAAGCCCGCGCCAACCGTGCTGCAGGCGATAGAACAATGCTTTGGCCGATCGTCATGACCTCATCCTTTCGTCACCAGAGGGGCGATTCATAGCACAGCCATCGGGCTGCGGAATCGCTTCTCGATGCCGTATCCTCATCCTTACGACGGTATCCGATGGCCGGCGGCAACAGGCCAGCTCCACCTATTCGAAGGCGAAAACCCGCTTCCAGTCGTTCTTAATGCTGATGACGACCCAGCCCTGCTTCTTCGCCTCGTCGTCGGGCGATTGCGGAAAATATCCCACCTTGGTGTCGGGCGGATGCTCGGCCGGGCCATAGGCATATTCGTGCACGCCTTCGTCGTGCAGCACGATCATCGACAAACGCGTTCCGTGCCCGGCCTTGGTGTATTCACCTCTCCCCGGTGCGGAGAGGTGAATCTTGAGCCGGACCGGACAGCTGTGGGATGCGCCCGGCCATGACGGCATCATGAAGCGTCAGTCTCCGACGCCTTTGATATCAGATCACTCCACTGGGGCGAGCGATGCGGCTTCCGGAGAGGTGCCGTACTGCAGGTCGATCGCGCCGCTGGTGATGCCGTCCGGGGCGACGGAAATGCGCAGCTCCTCGATCCGCTTCACGAAGGCCTGGAAAATGTTCTCCGCCTGGCGCTGGATGAGGCCGGCGAGCATCGGCTGCGCCATGGCCGGCAGCATGGCGAACTCGATCGCCATCGCAAAATCGACCAGGCAGCCGCCCGGCACGTCGCGGAAGTGCCAGACATTGCCGAACCACTTGATGAAGCGATTGCCGACCGACTGCACCTCGATCGCGGCGGGAAGAACCTTGGTGACCGTGCTGAGCTCCTCCTCGAAGGCGAACGGCCCGATCTGCAGCGCCATCACCGCCTTGGTCTTATACTCACCCTCGCTGCGCGCGTAGACTTTCGCGCTCTTGAAGCCGGGCACGAAGCTCGGATAGGCTTCCACATCGGCGAAGATCGGCAGGAGTATTGCCGTGCTTGCGCCCTCGAACAGGTGGGTCACCGTCGCGTTCATGAACGTTGCTCGCTTTCAGGTCGGGACAAACTCGGGGCACGCGGCTCATCGCCCCTCACAGTGTGAGCAGCGGTCCGCGTCGAGCCGTCGTTCAGGCTGATATGCAACTTCCCCCGAAAACACGTTGCATTTCTTGACTTCGATCACTTTTTTTCGCGGAGGCGGCGATGTCGCGCGTCGAACGAACAGGCACCCGGATTGTCGGCTTCCAAGATCCGGAGATGGATTTCCAGCTGATGCGCTCGCTCGGCGCCGCGAGTTTTCGGGGCGGCGAGCCAGGCGAAATTTTTGCCACCCGCGGCGCGGTTGAGGACGATCCCTATGCGTGGCCGCCCGCCTTCTCGGCACTCGGCGATCGCGTCCGCCAAGCGGGCGAGGAAGCGGCGCACCGCGATTACCGCGTCACCGCACGCGATCATCTCCTGCGCGCAGCGATGTATTACCGCTCGGCCGAGTATTTCGCCGATCCCTTCGGCAATGAGGGGCTGCGATGGGGCCGCGCCTCGCGCGAAACCTTCATCGCAGCGACGAAGTTTTTGGCCGAGCGCGTCGAACCCGTCGAGATTCCCTTCGAGGGACTGATGCTGCCCGGCTATTTTATGACCCCGGCGGGGCGTGCGGGGGGCGCGGCCGATGGCCGGACGGTCCTGGTGCTCACCGGCTTCGACGGCACCGGGGAGGAACTCTATTTCCAGGCCGCGAAGGCCGGCCTCGAGCGCGGCTTCAATGTGCTGGTCGGCGAAGGGCCGGGACAGGTTGGCTGCCTGCGCGTCCATCCGACCCTGACGTTTCGGCCCGACTACGAAAAGCCGATCGGCGCCATGATCGATTACGCGCTCGCACGGCGCGAGGTCGCCGCCGAGCGGCTTGCGGTCTACGGCATCAGCTTCGGGGGCTATTTCGTCATTCGCGCCGGGATGCACGATCCCCGCATTCGCGCGCTCGTCGTCAACTCGCCGATCGTCGACCTTAGGGCCTATATTCTCGGCTTTGCCGACATGGACCCGGCGAACCCGCCTCCGCTCAAACTGGCGGAGGTCGACGACATTCCCGACGCGGAATTTCCGCGCGTCCAAAAGCTCAGCTTCAAGTCGGCGTGCCGCCGGTTCGGCGTCGACAGTTTTGCCGGATGGCTGAACCGGCTGGCCGAATTCACCGCCGGTGAAAACCTCGCCGCCATCAAATGCCCGACGCTGGCGATGGCCGGCGCCGGCGAAGGCGGCGAGACGGCGGCGCAGCTCGACCGCTTTTGCCGCGCGGTATCGGGGCCGGTCACGCGGCGGCTGTTCACCGCCGACGAAGGCGCCGACATGCACTGCCAGCTCGGCAATCTGACGCTCTCGAACGCGGTTTTGTACGACTGGCTCAGCGAGGTTTTTCGCAAATAGCGGATGCGGCTTCTCTTTGTCGTTAAGTCATCAGCGGAGCATCGCCTTGAAGTCGACCGATAGAGCCAAGACCATCATGAGGGATCGTGCAGCGAAGTTGACGTAACCCAAGGCGGCTCATCGAACTTCGTTTGTAGCCACGCGCCCGCAGATAGATTGGTGCGGGTGGTCGGAATCGAACCGACACTCCTTGCGGAACACGATTTTGAGTCGTGCGCGTCTACCAGTTCCGCCACACCCGCT
>CAZTTL010000054.1:0-16126 GCA_964616635.1 uncultured Rhodoplanes sp.
AGCGGCATCTCCGCATCAATCGCCTCACAGATGGCGTCGCCCGCGCCCGGCGGCGGGACATAGATCACGCTCGCGTCAGCGCCGGTCTTCTCGCGTGCTTCCGCCACGGTGTCGAACACCGGCAGGTCGAGATGGGTGGTGCCGCCTTTGCCCGGCGAGGTGCCGCCCACCATTTTGGTTCCGTAAGCGATCGCGTGCTCGGAGTGGAATGTGCCGTTCTTGCCGGTGAAGCCCTGGCAGATGACCTTGGTATTTTTGTCGATCAGGATGGACATGGACTTGCCTTTGATGATCAGCGGAACGCGCTATTTTCAGCGCGGCGGCGATAACGAGGAATCCGAGGACGCTAGTTGCCCTGCACCGCCTTCACGATCTTCTGCGCGGCGTCGTCGAGGTCGTCGGCCGAAGTCACGTTGAGGCCGGACTCGGCGATGATCTTCTTGCCGAGATCGACATTGGTCCCTTCGAGCCGGATCACGAGCGGCACCTTGAGCCCGACTTCCTTCACCGCCTCGACCACGCCGCCGGCGATCACGTCGCAGCGCATGATGCCGCCGAAGATGTTGATGAGGATGCCCTTCACATTGGGGTCGGAGGTGATGATCTTGAACGCCTCGGTCACCCGGTCCTTGGTGGCGCCGCCGCCGACATCGAGGAAGTTCGCCGGCGATTCGCCGTAGAGCTTGATGATGTCCATGGTCGCCATGGCGAGGCCGGCACCGTTGACCATGCAGCCGATGGTACCGTCGAGCGCGATGTAGTTGAGATCGTGCTTGGAGGCTTCGATCTCCTTTTCGTCTTCCTCGGTCAGGTCGCGCAGCGCGACGATGTCCGGGTGGCGATAGAGCGAATTGCCTTCAAAACTGATCTTGGCATCGAGGCAGATGAGCTGGCCGCCCTTGGTGACCACGAGCGGGTTGATTTCCAGGAGGCTCATGTCCTTGGCAAGGAATGCCGTATAGAGCTTCGCCACCACCACCTCCGCCTGCTTGGCGAGGTCGCCGGTGAGCTTCAGCGCGTTGGCAACACGACGGCCATGATGCGGCATCACGCCGGTCGCCGGATCGATGGTGACGGTGGTGATCTTTTCCGGCGTCTCCTTGGCCACCGTCTCGATGTCCATGCCGCCTTCAGTTGAGACAACGAAGGCGATGCGCGAGGAACCGCGGTCGACCAGCGCGGAGAGATAGAATTCGCGATCGATCGCCGAGCCTTCCTCGACGTAGAGGCGGTGCACTTCCTTGCCGCGCGGCCCGGTCTGATGGGTGACGAGGGTGGAGCCGAGCAGGCGCTTGGCTTCCTTCTCGACGTCCTCGATCGCCTTCACCACTTTGACGCCGCCAGCCTTGCCGCGGCCGCCGGCATGGATTTGCGCCTTGACGACGTAAACCGGTCCTTCGAGCTGCTGCGCGGCCTTCACCGCCTCTTCAACGGAAAACGCCGGAAGCCCGCGTGATGTCGGCACGCCGAATTCCCGCAGCACCGCCTTGGCCTGATATTCGTGGATATTCATGAAAAGCTCCCGCTGCCCCCGGCTGGCGCCGGATCACCTCATCAGCATGCAACCCTTGCGACCGCGCGGCTGTCCCGGCGGATTGCAGGCCTGAACTCTAACGCCGCCTGCCGCTTCTTACGCCGCGAGATCGGGCGCGATCTTCTTGCAGGCGTCGATCAATCCGCGCACGGACTCGGCGGATTTCTCGAAGGCCGACCGCTCTGCGCCGGCCATTTCAATTTCCACGACCCGCTCGACACCTTTGCCGCCGATCACCACCGGCACGCCGACATAGATGTCCTTCATGCCGTATTCGCCATTGAGATAGGCCGCGCACGGCATGACGCGTTTTTCGTCCTTGAGGTAACTCTCCGCCATCGCGATCGCCGACGCTGCCGGCGCGTAGAAGGCCGATCCGGTCTTGAGGAGGCCGACGATCTCCGCCCCGCCATTGCGCGTGCGATCGACGATCGCATCGAGCCGCTGCTGGGTGGTCCAGCCCATATTGATGAGGTCGGCGAGCGGAATGCCGGCAACGGTCGAATAGCGCACCAGCGGCACCATGGTGTCACCATGCCCGCCGAGCACAAAGGCGGTCACGTCCTCGGCGGACACGTTGAACTCGTCGGCGAGGAAGTGCCGGAACCGGACCGAGTCGAGCACGCCCGCCATGCCGACCACCATGCCTTTCGGCAGGCCGGAATATTTCTGCAGCGCCCATACCATCGCGTCGAGCGGGTTGGTGATGCAGACGACGAAAGCGCCAGGCGCATATTTGCGAATGCCGGCACCGACCTGCTCCATCACCTTGAGATTGATCCCGAGCAGGTCATCGCGGCTCATGCCGGGCTTGCGCGGCACGCCGGCGGTGACGATGCACACGCTCGCGCCCTCGATCGCCTCATAGGAGTTCGTGCCGGCATAGCGCGCGTTGAAGCCGTTTACCGGTGCAGATTGGGCAATATCCAGCGCCTTGCCCTGAGGAATGCCCTCCATGATGTCGAATAAAACGACATCACCGAGTTCCTTCAGGCCGATGAGATGGGCAAGCGTGCCACCGATCTGGCCAGCGCCGATCAACGCAATTTTTTGGCGTACCATATGGGGGAGGTCCTCAAGCTGAAAGACAGCGGGGGTTTTCGGGTGTTAGACCTTTCAGTCGGGCCGTTCAAGTCAATCGGACAGTGACGTCGAGAAATCGCAACATGGCCGGTCTCGGCCATGCGCAAAGTCAATAATCCCTCAGTTCGCGAATGCGCGACTGATAATGCCGCTCCACA
The DNA here is from genome assembly GCA_964616635.1 of uncultured Rhodoplanes sp. Classification (GTDB taxonomy): domain Bacteria; phylum Pseudomonadota; class Alphaproteobacteria; order Rhizobiales; family Xanthobacteraceae; genus Rhodoplanes. Next base: position 2,776 of record CAZTTL010000054.1, read on the forward strand.
CAGCCATAATCACGGCCGCAGTCCCTGCGTGAGGCCAGCCACCGGCTTTGCGATGCTTCGAGCCGCCGCCGCGCGCCGCCGTAGAGACTATTCCGGAGCTGGTAATAGGTCTGCGAAAGCACCACGTCGAGCTTCGAAAGGTGCTCGTCCTGACAGATCAGTATTTCGTCAGCAGTACGGGCATAGCGGCAGTTGAAGCTTTGCGCTTGCGTCAGGGATGGCACGATGCAAGCGGCGAGCAGTGATATGAAAACCGCGCTTTTCATCATCTTCCTCTCGATCGCTGATTGCTATGTTGCCATTTTAGCGTGCCCAAGCGACCATTCAATCGCGCCTGCTCACGCGGGTGCCTTTCTTTGATTTAGGTTTCGACGATGCCGGACGCCGAGCGCTGGCCATGCGGAAGCGCAAGATAGGCTTCCGACGCCATCTCGGTGAGACGGGAGGCTGTCCGCTTGAATTCATGCGCTTCATAGCCTTCAACGCCCTGATAAAGCGCGTCAGGCTCAGCATCGGCCGACGCGATCAGTTCGACCGCGTAGTCGTAAAGCGCATCGATCAAGGTAATGAAGCGCTTGGCCTCGTTGCGCTGCTCGGCCTTGATTACCGGGATGCGGTCGACCATAAGCGTGTGAAACTCTTGGGCAATCCGTAGGAAATCGCCGGCGCCGAGCGGCTGGCCGCATAATTCGTGGAAATGAAACCGGGCAGCCCCCAGCGCCGCCCGCGGCACCCGTAGGATATGCCCCTTCACCACCAGCTCATGGCCGCGGCTGTCATGCCCGTGCGTGACCCGCCGCCAGGTCGCGTCGAGCGCCGCCTTGGCGGCCTTGTCGGCCGGCACGTGCCACACTTTGACGCCGACCAGCTTCTCCAAGCGGAAGTCGGTGCGCGCCTCGAGCTTGTCCACCTCCATATGCTCCTTGAGCAGCGCAATGAAGGGCAGGAACAGCGCGCGGTTGAGACCGTCCTTGTAAAGGTCGTCGGGCGCCACATTGGAGGTCGCGACCACCACCACGCCGCGCGCGAAGAGCTGCGTGAACAGCCGCCCGAGAATCATCGCATCGGCGATGTCGGTGACGTGAAACTCGTCGAAGCAGAGAACCGAGGCATGCAAAGCGAGCTCGGCGGCGACCAGCTCGATCGGATCACGCCCCTCATGCTCGCCCGCCTTGATCCGCTGGCGATAGGCGTGGACGCGGTCATGGACATTGCCCATGAATTCGTGGAAGTGCGCGCGGCGTTTGCGCTTCACCGGGCAAGCGGCGAAGAACAGGTCCATCAGCATGGTCTTGCCACGGCCGACTTCGCCATAGACATATAAGCCCGGCACGATCGTTTTTGCCGAATTTTTATTGCGCCGCGAAAACAGCCGGCCAAGAACCGAGGGTTTGGAAGCAAGCCGCTGACTTGCCAAGCGATCTAGCAACGAATCGAGCTTGGCGACGATCGCCTCCTGAGCCAGATCCCGCTCGATCTCATGGCTGGCGACGAGCGCCTTGTATCGATCGCTGACAGACACGCGAATTCCTATGTTCGGCGTTTCCAATAACGGTTTCCCGTTACCGATCAACGATAATACACTGTCCGACGGCCGACCTCGAAAGCCGTGGCCGGTGTCGCCCTTTCAGTGTGACAAACTTCCCACAGCGCAAAAACGAATCATTTTACACTGCCACTTGTGCGACGCAACGTCGCGTTCGTTAGTACAAAAACGATTTTTCGGGCCCGCCCGCCGTTTTCGCGACCCCGCAAAATCATACGTAATTTCATACACTTCCTTAACTCCTGCGGCACGCTAGAAGAAGAAAACGAGGCTGTCTTTACGATTTGTCAACCCCGCTATTGAGCTAATGCAAGGCAAATCTGTCCTTTGCTAGCTTCACAGGAGCGCCCATATGTTGCATTGCAACACTAAGAGTTTAACAACACCAGGGCGCACGAGTGTTGAGGAGGAGAACGCCAGCGGAGACGGCGTAACCAGACGAAGGCAACGCAGGAGACCCCCGATGCACGAAGTCTTTGTCGAAGGCGGCCTGATGCGGAAGCTTTGGCCGGTCGAATCAGATGCGTATTGCGAGCATCTGCTGCGACTCGATCCGGAAAGCCGCCGAAACAGATTCGGCGGCGCCATCGTCGACGACATGATCCGTACCTATGCCGCAACAATGCGCGGCCCGGATGCGGTTGTTCATGGCTTTTTCGTAGACGGCGTCCTGCGCGGCGCCGCCGATATGCGTTTCTTAGGCACGACCTACCGGCGCGAAGCGGAAACGGCCTTCAGTATCGAGAAGCCGTGGCAAAGCCATGGGGTCGGTTCTGCCCTGCTCGAGCGCAGCCTGCTTGCCGCGCGGAACCGGGGCATCAAGCTGATGCATGTCTGTTGCCTCCCGGAAAACCTGCGCATGCAGCAACTTGCCCGCAAGTTCGATGCCGAAATGTCGTTCGACTTCGGCACCGTCATCGGCAAGATGGAGACCCAGAACCCGACGCCGCTGTCGGTGATGCGGGAGTTGGTGGTGGACGGCCACAGCTTTGCCGCCGCCTATGTCGATTTCCAGTCGCGCCTGTTCAAGCCGCCTGGTATGGGCAGGCTGCTTGACGCGCACAGCGCATCGTAGAAGCGGCGCGACCGTGATTTGGAGCGGCGCTCGGCCGATAAAGCCGGGCGCCGCTTTCATTTTTGCCGGGAGTGCAGCAATCCTGTTCCAATATTACCGCGATCGCGCCCGCTGGGGACGGGCCTGTGCCGTGAGCGGATAGGCCGCCTCCACCACATAGGGGCCACCGCCGACCGAAGCCCGCGAGGAATAGAGCACAAAGCGTGTCACCACGAAGGCGGGCGAACGAAACGGCCCGAAGGCGCCGAGATAATCGGCCACCTGACGCGGCGATGAATCGCGCAGCCGCGCGAGCGTCACATGCGGCGCGAATTTGCGGCCCTCAGGGGCGAGCCCGACCCGCTGCAACAGCCGCTCGTGTTCCGCCTGCAGCTCGACGAGCGCGACATTCGCGGCGGCGGCGGCAAACACCGCACGCGGTTTTCTACCGCCGAACGACGCCAAGCCTTCCAGCCGCAACTCGAAGGGTGGCCGCTCGACATCGCCGAGCATGAAGGTGATGTCACGCGCAAGCCCGTCGTCGATATCGCCGATGAAGCGCAATGTCAGGTGATAGTTTTCCGGGTCGATCCAGCGGGCGCCGGGCAGCCCGCCCCGCAGCATGGCCAGCGTGGCGCCGACCTCCGGCGGAATTTCGATAGCAGTGAACAGACGCGGCATCAGAGGGCTCTTGCAACGAATGCGATGACAAGTTGATGACTTGCTGCCTTTCAGGACGCGCGCAGCGATCTTGCCTGTGCGATCAGCTCCTCGACCTTTGGCAGGATGCGGCTCACGATGACATCGACACCAGCAGCGCTCGGATGCATCCCGTCCCGCTGGTTGAGCGTCTGGTCGGTCGCCACGCCCTGCAAAAAGAACGGGTAAAGCAAAACATTATAAGCAGCGGCGAGTTCAGGGAATATAGCATCGAAAGCCTGGGTATAGGCTGTCCCCAGATTGCGCGGCGCCAGCATGCCGCAGACGAGGACCGCAATGCGCCGCTCGCGCAGCCGGCGCAGGATGGCGTCCAGCGCCTTGCGGGTCGCCGCCGGATCGATGCCGCGCAACGCGTCATTGGCCCCGAGTTCAAGGATCACGGCGTCGGTGCCCTCGGGAACGGACCAGTCGAGGCGGGCGAGGCCGTCTGCGGCAGTATCGCCGGACACGCCGGCATTGCTGATCTCGACCGCAAGCCCCTTGGCGGCAAGCGCCTTTTTCAGCCGCGCCGGAAATGAATCGGCCGCGCGCAGGCCGAAGCCTGCGACCAGCGAATCGCCGAGCGCGACAATATGGATCGGTGCATCGATCGCCGCCCGCGCCTGCCGCGGCGCGCCCGCAAGGCCGAGAACAAGCGCGACGAGGGCGATCGCCGCCGCGGCCATGACGCCTGCCCCGGCCTGGACCGGCCCCACCGATCTCCCATATGAGGTGAGCCGGCGCAGCGCGGACCCGACCCGCGCGTACTGCATCAAAACCTGCATGGACGACACCTCGACTCTCTCTCGCACGCCTGCCATCGCATTGTCCCGGGTCAATCTGGCGCTGGGCCGCGAGGCCGCACGCGTCCATATCCTCAAGGACATCTCCCTCCATATAGGGCGCGGCGAAGCAATCGGCCTGGTCGGCCCCTCCGGCTCGGGCAAGTCGACCCTGCTGATGGTCATGGCCGGGCTTGAACGTCCGGATAACGGCGCGGTGGTCATTGCCGGCGATGATCTCGGCGCCTTCGATGAAGACCGCCTTGCCCGCTTCCGCGGTCGCAATGTCGGCATCGTGTTCCAGTCTTTCCATCTCATCCCGACCATGACCGCCATCGAGAATGTCGCCGTGCCGCTCGAACTTGCCGGCACCGCCGATGCGTTTGCAATCGCCCGCGACGAGCTTGTCGCCGTCGGCCTTGGTGAGCGGCTCTCGCATTATCCTGGCGAACTGTCCGGCGGCGAGCAGCAGCGGGTCGCGCTGGCGCGGGCGCTCGCGCCCAATCCGCCGATCCTGCTGGCCGATGAGCCGACCGGAAATCTCGACGAGGCAACCGGCCGGCAGATCGTCGACCTGCTGTTTGCCGGCCATGCCAAGCGCGGCATGACGCTCGTGCTCGTGACCCACGACGCAACGCTTGCCGCGCGCTGCGACCGCATCGTGCGCATGCGCTCGGGCGCGATCGACACTGCGGGCATGCCGGAGCCGGTTCCGGCATGAGCGACATGGATCGGACAACAATCGGCAGGCACACGGCGCCGCTGTCGGCGCTGCTGCGTCTGAGCCTACGCGACCTGCGCGGCGTGCGCGGGTTCACCGCCTTCATCATTTGTCTCGCCCTCGGCGTGATGACCATCGCCGGCGTGGGCTCCCTCGCCTACAGCCTGACTCAGGGCATTGCGCGCGAAGGCCGCAGTATTCTTGGCGGTGACCTCGCCTTCATCCTCGCACAGCGGAAAGCGAATGCTGAAGAGCAGGCGTTTCTCGCGCGCCAGGGGACGTTGTCGCTCACCGCGGTAATGCGTGCGCTGGCGCGCACCGATCAAGGGCGCATGAGCCTGGTCGAAATGAAGGCGGTGGACGATCATTATCCGCTCTATGGCAAGATCGTCCTCGATCCGGCTGCAACGCTCAAGGAGACGCTTGCCAAAAAACGCGACGGCGTTTTTGGCGCGGCCGCCGATCCGCTGCTGTTCGCGCGCCTGCGGGTCAAGCCGGGCGCCCGCATCACGGTCGGCGATGCCACGATCGAACTGCGCGCCCGCATCGTGCGCGAACCCGACAAGCTCGCCGGCGGGATTGGGTTCGGGCCGCGCCTGATCATTAGCGATGCGGCGCTCGCCGCGACCGGCCTGGTGCAGCCTGGCAGCCTCGTGCGCTTCATGCATCGACTGCGGCTGCCGGCGGGCTCCGACATCTATCGCACCGATGCCGTGATGGAGGCCGCGGCCAAAACCTTTCCCAAAGCCGGCTGGGATATCCGCGCGAGCACCAACGCCTCGCCGCGTCTCGAGGGCAATATCGAGCGCTTTACCCAGTTTCTGACCCTGGTGGGACTGACCGCGTTGCTCGTCGGCGGTGTCGGCGTCGCGAATTCCACCAAGCATTATCTCGACCGCAAGGTCGAGGTGATCGCGACGCTGAAATCGCTTGGCGCCACCGGCACGCAGGTGGTCGCGCTTTACTTCCTGCAGATCACGCTGCTCGCTTTGGTCGGGTCCAGCATCGGATTGCTGCTCGGCGCTTTGCTGCCATTTGCCATCGCCGCGCTGTTCGGTCATCTGCTGCCGCTTCCGCTCGTCCCCTCGGTGCATGTCAGCGACCTTGTGCTCGCGCTCATCTTCGGGCTGCTGACCGCTGGCACCTTCGCCCTATGGCCGCTCGGGCGCGCCCATGACGTCCCGGCCTCCGCGCTGTTCCGCGACGCGATCGCGCCGGAGAAACCTTTGCCCCGTCGGCGCTATATCATCGCCACCGCAATTCTCGTGCTGGTGCTGACCGCGATCGCGATCGCTGCCTCGCATGACCGCAAGATTGCCGCGATCTTCGTCGCTGCCGCGCTCGGCGTGTTCGTGCTGTTGCGCGGCGTCGCGATCGCGGTCATGGCGATGGCACGCGCCGCCCCGCGCCCGCGCTCGCCGTTGATGCGTCTGGCGCTCGCCAATATCCACCGGCCGGCGGCGCTGACCCCGACGGTCGTGCTGTCGCTCGGGCTCGGCATGGCGCTCCTGGTGACGGTGATCGAGATCGACGGCAATCTGCGCCAGCAATTGACCGCGTCGCTGCCGGCCAAGGCGCCGTCCTTCTTCTTCATCGACATTCCGGCGGCAGAACGCGCGACCTTCGACGCCGCAATCCGCGCCCAGGCGCCGCAGGCCGAGCTCGAGCGCGTGCCGCTGCTGCGCGGGCGAATCATTGCTGTGAACGGCGTCGCCGCCGAGGAGATCGACGCCAAACCGGAGGCCGCCTGGGTGCTGCATGGCGACCGCGGCATCACTTATGCGCAAACGGTGCCGGAAGGCTCGCGCGTGGTCGAGGGCACGTGGTGGGATAAAGACTATAAGGGGCCGCCGCTCGTCTCGCTGGACCGCAGAATCGCCGACGGGCTTCACCTCAAGATCGGTGATGAAATCACCGTCAACGTGCTGGGGCGGAATTTCACCGCGCGCATCGCGAGTCTGCGCGCCGTCGACTGGCAGTCGCTCGGCCTGAATTTCGTGTTGGTGTTTTCGCCGGGGGCCTTTCGCGGGGCGCCGCAGACCGACGTGGCGACGGTGACCTTTCCGAGCGGCGGTACCGCGAGCGAAGAGGCCGCTTTGCTGAGCGCCGTCGCCCGCGCCTTTCCGACCGTGACGCCGGTGCCGGTCAAGGAGGCGATCAGCGCCGTCGGCGCCATCGTCGCCAATCTCGCCACCGCCGTGCAGGCGGCGAGCGCGGTCACGCTGGTATCGGCCGTGCTCGTGCTCGGCGGGGCTTTGGCCGCCGGGCACCGCCATCGCGTCTATGACGCCGTGGTGCTGAAGACTTTCGGTGCGACCCGCAGCCAGCTCATCGCAGCCTATCTGATCGAGTATCTGCTGATCGGATGCGCGGCGATCATTTTCGGGGTGGTCGCCGGTTCGATCGCCGGCTGGCGCGTTGTCAGCGACCTGATGATGCTGCCCTTCACCTGGCAGGCGATGCCGGCGCTGACCGCCGCGCTTGTCGCGCTTGCGATCACCGCGCTGTTCGGCCTGATCGGGATTTTTGCTGCGCTGGGACGCAAGCCGGCGGAGGTTCTTCGAAACCTCTAGACCGATTTTCCCTCTCTTTGCGACAACTGGCCGCTGGCGCGATCGCGAAAATTCAAATGAATTCACGGATTTGCGACAATCCGTCACCGCATTCACCAATCGCAGTCTCACCTATAATGCGCCCTCACAATGCTTCGAACCGCGGGGCGACAGACCGCGAGCGCAGCGGGTTCTTATCGGGGGTTCGACAATGTCGGACTTTGATCGCGACATTGCGGGCGCCGGGTTCGGCCGCGTGAGCCTGGCCAACGCCGCGGTGATCGATGCCGGGCTGCGCGCCTATATGCTGCGCGTCTATAACTACATGGTGCTCGGCCTTGCCATCACCGGCATTGCCGCGTTCGGCATTTATTTTCTCTCCGTGACCAACGACCCCGGCAGCGCGGCGCGCATCATGCGCGGCGGCACGGAGATTTCCGTGCGCATCGCCGGCGGCATGTATCTCACGCCGATTGGTCACGCCCTCTTTTTCAGCCCGCTGCGCTGGATCGTGATGCTGTCGCCGCTCGCTATCGTATTCGCCCTCGGTTTCGGCGCCGAGCGCCTGCGCCCCGTCACCGCGCAAATGCTGTTCTGGGTCTATGCAGCGCTGGTCGGCATCTCGCTCGGCGTGATTTTTCTCGTCTTTACCCAAACGTCGATCGTGCGGGTGTTCTTCATCACCGCCGCATCATTCGGCGCCTTGTCATTGTGGGGCTACACGACCCAGCGCGACCTGAGCGGGGTCGGGTCATTCCTGATCATGGGCCTGTTCGGCATCATCATCGCGGCGCTCGTGAACCTGTTCCTGCAAAGCACCGCGCTGCAATGGGTGGTGTCGCTGGTCGGCGTGTTCATCTTTGCCGGTCTCACCGCCTGGGACACGCAGCGGCTCAAGAACGAGTATCTCTATGGGCTGGACGGCGATGGCGATACCGCCGATCGCGCCGCGATCATGGGCGCGCTCTCGCTCTATCTCAATTTCATCAACCTGTTCACGATCCTGCTGCAGCTCCTTGGGCAGCGGCAGGAATAGACTATGGTGAACGGTGGATGAAGGCAGGTACGCCGAGTTTGTCCTGCAGTTGCCGTGGGTTAAATTTTTAACCTGTCTAAAATGTCACGTTCACGGCGGGCAGAAATGTCTTCACGCGACTGTGCGACGTGATTACATTCGGTCGGATTGTCGATGGCCGGAACCGGCCCCGCTCGCCCGGCGGTTCTCGGGTGGAGAGAAAGGACCTTTCAATGTCGGATTTCGATCGGAACGTAGCCGCGCGCGGCGGCTACCGGGCGGATCAGGTCGCCATCGATCAGGGCCTGCGCGCCCACATGATCCGCGTCTACAATTATATGGCTGGCGGCGTCGCGCTCACCGGCGTGCTTGCCTGGATCACCTTCCAGTATGCCGTGGTGACCAATGAAGCGGGCACCATCACCGCGCTGACCCCGCTCGGACAGGCGCTGTTCAAGGGCCCGATGATGTGGGTTCTGATCCTCGTTCCGCTTGGCCTCGTGTTCTTCCTGAGCTTCCGCATCAACAGCCTGCAGGCCGGCACCGCCCGCGCGCTGTTCTTCCTCTATGCTGGGCTGCTCGGGGTATCGCTCGCGTCGATCTTCATGGTCTATACCCAGGCCTCGATCGCGCGCGTGTTCTTCATTTCGGCGGCCTCGTTCGGCGCGCTGAGCCTATGGGGTTACACCACGCAGCGCGATCTGACGGGCATGGGCTCGTTCCTGATCATGGGCCTGTTCGGCCTCATCATCGCGATGGTCGTCAACATGTTCCTGAGATCGAGCGGGCTCGACTGGGCGCTCTCGGTGATGGGCGTGCTGATCTTTGCTGGCCTGACCGCCTGGGATACCCAGAAGATCAAGGAATTCTACGATCCGATGGACGACGGCACGGTCGCCGGCCGCAAGGTGGTGATGGGTGCGCTCGCGCTCTATCTCGACTTCATCAACCTGTTCCTGATGCTGCTGCGCCTGCTCGGCGACCGCCGCTGAGCAGCCCGCGCAGGACCTTAACACAGTGCGAGACGGAGGGGCCTGTCCCCTCCGTCTTGTTTTGTGAACTGCCCCACCGCTCCGACTCTGTCGCGTCGCCGCACTTTCGCAACAAGGGCGACGCCAAACTTATGGCGCCAACACCCTGTTGCCCCTGCCGTTTGCCGTGATAGCTTCGTCGGTGAAATCGACGGAGTAGACCGGTGTCAGACTTCAAGGACATTTCCTCTGGGCGCGAACTCAAGCCGACCACGACCACGGCGCGCCTGCCCCATCTCGATATTGAAATCGTTCATCGCCGCGCGGCGGACGGCAATGCCGAGCAGATCTCGATCAATGTGCAGGCGATGCCCTCGTTCGAGGCCTTCGGGCGTTTTCTCGAATCGGCCAATCCCTGGTCGTTCTGGGCGCAGGCGATGCGGCTGGTCTGGTTCCCCTGGCTCGACGGCGCCAACGCGTTGAACGCGATGATGTTCACGCCCTGGGGTCTTCCCCCCGCGCTTGAGATTTTCCGGCCGGACGAGGGATCGGACCCGCCCAAGAAGCGCCCCTGACCAGCCCGCTGCGACGCGCAGGTTGCCGGCGCATGGCCCGCCCATGCTGCTCTTTCGCTGCTTCGTCCGTGACCATCCGCCTGACGGAAATCGTCAACCCCGCGCGTTTTGTAACACCATGCCCACAATCTCCATCCGCCCTGCCATCGCCGCCGACATTCCCGGCATCACCGAGATCTACGGCCATGCCGTGCGCCACGGCACCGCAAGCTTCGAGATCGAGCCGCCGAGCGAAGCGGAAATGGGCCGCCGGTTCGAAGAACTGGTCGACGGCGATTACCCGTATTTTGCCGCCGATCTCGACGGCACGCTGAGCGGCTTTGCCTATGCAAAGGCCTTTCACGCCCGCCCCGCCTATCGCTGGACTGTCGAGGACTCGGTCTATGTCGCGCCTGCCGCGATCCGCACCGGCGTCGGCCGCGCCCTGCTGTTCCGGCTGATCGTCGAGTGCGACATGCTCGGTTTCCGGCAGATGATCGGCGTGATCGGCGATTCCGCCAACGCTGCGTCGATCGAGCTCCACCGGCAGGCCGGATTTCGCGTGGTCGGGACGTTCGAAGCCGTCGGCTTCAAGTTCGGCCGTTGGCTTGACACGGTGCTGATGCAGCGCACGCTCGGTGAAGGCGCGCGCAGTAAGCCCTGAGGGCGGATGGTTGGCTCGGCCTCGTTGCCACGCCCTGCGGCGGCTGCGGTGATCAGGCTTGGCGATCGCTAAAATTCTAATTGTCCTGGCAAGCGGCTCGCAGACACTTTGTGTCATCTTCGCGGCATTGACGGTTGATGCATCGCGCCACAAGGATTGGGGGCAATGGGACGATCGGCGATTTCACTTGTCGCGCTGGCCTTAATGCTCGGATACCACACAAGCGAGCCGAGCGAGACCACGATGGAACGCGCCTTCGCCGCCCGGCTGACCCAAGACATCGCTCGCGCCCTGGACCTTGCAAGCGAAATCGGCGGCACGCAAGCCGTGGTGCGCATCCGTGAAACCGGCATGGACCGGTTCGTTATCCGCTCCTTCACCAAGCTCGGATGCGACCGGTCGACCGCGGCCGCGGGGCATGTCTGCCGCTTCGCTGTCGATATCGATACCGCCACCGGCGGCACACGCCACACATTGACCGGCCGTTTCTTTCCCACCGCGAACGGACTTGCCTTCGCGCATAATACGTGAGCGCATCACCACGATCGTCTATGCTGGCATGTGCGCGATTGTGCCGAATCGCAACAGGCCCGAGATGAAGGTCGCCCTCGTATTCGCTGGAGACAGCGCGGCGAAGCCGGTGCTTCAGCCGTACCGGTCGCTGCGCTTTGCCGGAGGACTTGCCGCGGAGGGCATCACCGCGGTGCTTGTCGACGTTGACATTGGCCGAGAATTTCGCTTCGCGCCTGCCAATCACGACGCACCGGGATTGGTCTATTACCGCAATCAGGTGGACCGGCTGCCGCTGATCCTGATGCAGGAGCGGCCGAGCGTGGCGCTGACCTTCGGGGCGACGCTCGACCTCGCGCCGGTCTGGCGCGAAGGCGCGAAAGCCGGCGTGCCGATCCTGCATTTCGTGTCGTCGGAAGGCTCCATCAACGAGCCTCTGGCAGCGGTCGGGCCGAGCTCTGTGCGCGTGCCGCCGCAGCGCCTCGCCCGCGCCTGGCACACCCGTTTTGCATCACGGCATGTGGCCGGGCTTGTCGGCTCGAATCGCGCCGATCTCGGCCGATATCTGTGCCAGTCCTATTTTCCGCGTGCGCGCTTCTCGATCGTGGCACCGCCACCCACCTGCCCTTCGGCGCCCGACGCCATGCGAGCGACAACCGGTTCCGCGGAATGCCCTGCATTCGGCTTCTATGACCCGGAGGCGAGCGAAAGCACGCTGCAGTTTCTCCTGCGCGCGATCGATCTCACCGGCGGACCACCGGACCGCCTCACACTGCGGATCGCCCCTGCGGCACTGGCTGCGCGTGTTCCTGAACACGCCGGTCATGCCACCTTTGTCGATGCGGCGGACCCGGCTGACTTCATCCGCGGCATCGATGTGCTGCTGGTACCGGAAGCCCATGATCGCACGCTGCCGACGATTGCCGCCGCGCTCGTTGCCCGGCGGATCGTGATCGCACCGGATACGGGGTCCGCGATCGAGCTCATCGATTACGGCCGCCACGGCGTTCTCTACGTGGCCGGCAGCGCTTATCATTTCGCAATGGCGATCAATGTGATGACCCAATCCTGGCGCAACCGGGTGATCTCGTTCGAGGGGATCGACGCGGCGATCCCCCGCACGGCACCCGAGCAGGTCGCCCGCGCTTTCGGGAGGGCCTTTCGCAAGGCTGTGAAGTAACATGGCGGAGACTGGGCTCAGCTACGGCATCGCGGTCCTGGCGCGGTTCGATCCGCGGCTGACAAGGGCGACGCTTGCCTCCATCCGCGCCTTCGTGCCGCAACCCGACCGCATCGTCCTCGTCGTTCCGCAAACGCGCGAGCATCTCTTTGCCGACCTTCCTGCCGGGAACGACGAGGGCAGCGAACGCATCACCACAGGCGATGGTGAGATGCTGTCCGCCGGTATCGGTGCACTCGCGCCGTTGGTGGATATCGGCATCGTCGTGCCGGAAGGCGTGATCTTCGACGCCGATTATTTCAAGGCGCTGCGTCGCAAAGTCGAGGACTTCGAGGATCGGGTCGGCGCGATCGATCTGGTGCATCAAGTCGTCAAGATTGACGCTGCGGCGGAGGAAAGCAGTGCCGAGCTCAGCCTCCAGGATCGCCCGCGCGAGCCCCCGATCGTCTCGACGATGCGGGCACTGCTCGCGGCGCGCAGTCTCTTGGGCGCGGTGTTCTGGGTGCGAACCGCAACGCTCGGACAGATCAGGCTCGCAGCATTGCCTGATCTGGGCGAAGCCATCGCCTACGCGCTGGCGCTCGATGCGTTGCGGGCGCGCGGACGTACCGAGGTCGGCTTCACGTCGAACGCGCGCCATCTCCGGCTGATCCCTGAACGGCGCAGCGGCTATGATGCCGGCTATCATCTCTACCGCCGCCTTTGTCAGGTTACCGAAGCGCAGCGCGCCGAGCAGGCGCTGCGCGGTGCAAAGCGCCTCCACCTCGCCCCGGGCGCCGAGCGCGCGCGCCTGATCTTCACCCAGGCGGTGCGCGCCTTGGCCTCGTCGGCGAACCGGCACCATGCGACGACCTTTCTCAAGGGCGCCCTCGCCGCGCGGCGTGATGCACGCAACATCGATCGCACGGTGCAACGCGACCTGCGCAACATGCGTTAAGGCAGGTTCCGGCTAAGCGGGTTCTTCTTAGCAGGCCAACAGTTCGTCGAACGTCTGCAGGGTCCGCTTTCGAGCGGGAGCTGCCGTATGTGAGGGAGCCGGCGACGCGAATGACCCATTCGAGACATTGCCGGAGTCTCCTCACAGTTTCGCGAGGCCGCTAGAA